>NZ_JANKBY010000237.1:0-5742 GCF_024621905.1 Terrisporobacter muris | reverse complement strand
ATAGATAGCTGATTTAAATCAACTATCTATAGCTTTTTTTATACTATCTATTATTTTATTTTTAAAATTATTACTATCTATTTTTTGTATTTCGATAGGTACTTGGATTTTTTCGAATAAATCAAATATCATATCATCAGTAAATTCACATACATTAGTATCACCAATTATAATATTATCATATTGACCATATTGCTGTCTAATATCATAAATATCAACTGCATTTATAAATTTATTTAGTTCATCGAACTTAAGAACCCATCCTGGTGTTATATATAAATTTTTATCATCATCTTCCTTTTTTTCATTCCCAATTATTAAGTCAATGCAATTTGAATCTTCAAAAGTAATTAAATTATTATAACCTTTTAAAAATTCATGGAACATATAATGACACTTGCTTCCGTAAAGTAGAATTATCTTATCTGATTTTATATTATCTAAATTGCTAGTAATTACATGCTTTAGCTTATCTAAGTTAGTATGTAATCCAAATGGTAGGTATTTTACACTAATATTTTCATTAAATAATTTTTCTTTTCTTACATCTTCTAAGATTTTATTTAGCTCTGGTTCAAATACTCCACAGGATAAAATAAATATATTCATATGTACTACAGTTCCCCCTTTTTTATAAACACAAAAAATACTTTCTTAAATACATTATATATTAGAAATTCTTATATATATATAAGAACATATTAATCTACTACTTTGTTATATTTTAACAAAATATGTTTTTTATCAACATATGAACAAAATATCTTCTAAAACATACTATAAATTAAAACCATATGTTAAGGAGGACAGCTATGAAAGAGGGAGATATAGTAGTTAGAAAATCTTATAACAGAGATATTATATTTAAGATAGTAGGATTTTCTAAGGACGAAAAAAATAAAAAAGTCGCCATATTAAAAGGTGTGGCTTTTAGATTAATGGCAGATGCATATTTAGAAGATTTGGAATTGGTGGAAGAAAGTGACACTAGGGGGATTTTAATAGATAAAAATGTTCAAAGTTTATTATATAGATCAGTAGTTAATGCAAGAGAAAGACAAAATTGGTATAGAGGAGCTCCTAAACTTCAGTCCAGTAGTAATGTGTATGGGATTCCTGGAAAGGTGCTCCAAATAGATGGAGACAAGGAGTATTTAAAAATATGTTTAGATGTTTATACTGAATTGGGAATACCAGCTGTTGGAGTAGCCATACCAGAAGCAAATCAGTATAAAGAAGTAAGATCACTTTTAGAAAAACACAAACCAGATATTTTGGTTATAACAGGACATGATGCTATTACATCTAAAAAGGGAAATTTAAAAGATATAAATAACTATAGAAATTCTTATAACTTTATAAAGTGTGTCAGAGAAGCTAGAAAATGGCAACCTGATTTTGATGGTCTAGTTATTTTTGCGGGTGCATGCCAATCTAATTATGAGCAAATAATAAGAGCGGGTGCAAACTACGCTAGCTCTCCAGGAAGAATAATGATACATGCCCTTGACCCTGTATTTATAGTTGAAAAAATTGCTTGTTCAAGAATTGATATGGTAGTACCAATAGAAGAAGTGATAGAACAAACAATAACAGGATATAAAGGTATAGGGGGGGCTGAAACTAGAGGGAAATTTAGATGGGCAATGCCAAGATTAATATAATTTTATATTAAAAACAAATTTTAATAAAATTATACTGTATTCTTAAAAAATACTATTGACAATTGATCTAAAAATATATAAAATAATTAGTTTAAAACATTTGACAAAGCCCTCTTTTTATGATATTATGTAAACATAGAAACTAAAAGAGGGTGATATTATGGCTACTGTTCAAACTTTAGATAATATAAGATTAAGTTTGGAAAAACATCTAGGTAAAAGAATAATATTAAAAGCAAATAAGGGAAGAAAACAAATTATGACCAAAAGGGGAATATTAGAAAATGTTTATCCTAGTGTTTTTATAGTAAAACTAGAAGCAAGTGGAAGTGGATATCAAAGAGTATCTTATAGTTACTCTGATTTATTAACAGAAAATGTAAAACTACAAGTTTTTAAAGAAAATAAGATAGAAGAAAATAAGTTAAGCGTAAGTTAAAATTATACCTATTAAATTAGGTGTAATTTTTTTTTGTTTCTTTAAATATAAATATAGTGTGATAGTTTATTTATATTTAGGAGGGACAAATATGGAACTAATTAAGGATATAATCAAAATAGATAGCAGAGTTGATTTTGGTAAGTATCAGACATTTATTGAATCAGAGACTGTTGTACCGGATGTTAAGTCAGACGTTTATGAAATTGTTGATACTCAAGGATACATAGCATTGAGTAAAATTGAGGTGTCAGATGGAAAACTTATATGTAGAGGAAGTTTTAATTACAATGTGATGTATATAGCAGATGATAAAAGTACTTTGTCTAATGTTTGCGGAAAAATAGACATCAATGAGGTTGTAGAAAAGGATAATATAGTTCAGGATATGGAGTATATGTTATATCCTGAAGTAGAACATGTTGATTGCACGATTTTAAATGAAAGAAAAATAAGAGTAGGAGCTCTTATGAATATTAAAGGTAGTTTATTTGAAAAACAAAGATTAGACATTGTAAAAGATGTTGCTCAGGTTGAATGTATTCAAAAACATAGAAAAGAAATAGTATACCAAGATATTATTGGAATAGAAAAAACAGAAAGTGTTATAAGAGATACTATAGCTATAAGTTCGGCAGAAGTAGCTGCAATAATAAACATTACACCTGTAGTTAAAGTTAAGGAAAGTAGAATAGCAGATAATAAAGTTATAATTGGTGGAGTTTTAGAAATTAGTCCTTTAGCATGTACTTGTGAGGGAGATATTGTAGAATTAGATAAGGTAGGTATTGATTTTACACAATTTATTGAAGTTCCAGGAGCTTTTGATGGAATGAAAGAAGAAACTCTACTAAACATAGGTGATTTTAATTATAATTTTAGAGACAATAGTGAAAGTAATACAGCTATGTTAGAAATAGAATGCACAGTATGCTGTAAGGTAAAAGTTACAGATGAAGTAACTAGAGAAGTATTACAAGATGCTTATTCTCCACAAAAAATTGTGAAGTTTGATCACAGATTAATAAGCTTAAATAAATCACTATATTCTGCATCAGAAAATTTCACAGTTAGAGAAACCTTAGGTACAGGTGACGATAATATACAAGTAAAAGATATAGTAAGTGTATGTACATCAATATCTATAGAAAATGCGTATGTAGAAGGTAACAAGAGTATAATTCAAGGAATAATAAAAGCAGTAATACTATTTGTACCAGTAGAAGGGGAAAAGATGATTTATAAATTATCAGAAGAAATACCTTTCGAAAATGATGTAGCTATCGAGAATTTGAGTGAAACTTGTTCAATATTTAATACAGTATGTATAGATAAAGTTGAGGCAGATTTAAATAGAGATGAAATAGATTTGGTAATAAAAGTAAAAAGATTTACAGAAGCTATAGATAAGAAATCAGAAAGCTTTATTATAAAAGGCGAAGATCAAGGTGAGTATGACCTTTCAACAGCTCCTAGCATAATAGTATATATTTGTAAGGATGGAGATAACCTTTGGGATATAGCCAAAAAATATAATACAACAGAAGAAGAAATTGCAGATGTAAATGAAATTAAGATGGATGAACCAATTAGGCCAGGAAAATGTTTGATTTTACAAAAAAAGTTACAACTATAGATTAATAAATTGACAAGGATAATAAAATAATAGGGGATAAAACCCCTATTATTTTGTTTTTTGTAGTATAATAATTATAATTCGAGAATCCATTATACTAAATGCAACTATATACAAGGAGGATGAAATGAATTCTATAGAATTAAAAAGTAGAGCGAAGATTAATTTATCTATAGATGTATTAGGAAAAAGACAAGATGGATATCACTTAGTTGAAATGATAATGCAAACTATTGATTTATTTGATATTATAAAGATTTTTTCATTAAATGAAGATAAAATAATAATAAGCAGTAATAGTAAAGATATACCGACAGATAGTAGTAATATAGTATATAAAGCAGTCAATTTGATAAAACAAGAGTTTAGTATAAAAAGAGGTATAGAAATATATATAGAAAAGAATATCCCTGTTGCAGCTGGTATGGCAGGTGGAAGTAGTAATGCGGCGGCAGTTTTAGTAGGATTAAATAAACTATGGAATCTTGACTTAAGTAAAAATAAACTTAAGGAATTAGGTTTGCAATTAGGTGCTGATGTACCTTTTTGTATTGAGGGGGGAGCATCATTAGCTGAAAATATTGGAGAAAAGTTAACAAATATAGATGGTTTATCTCAGGGTGCATTTATTCTAGTATGTAAACCAGAATTATTTGTGTCTACAAAAGAAGTATATGAAGCTATAGACTCTAAAATTATTGAAAAAAGGCCAGATAATAAATTGTTAATACAATTATTAAAAGAAAATAAAATAGAGTTGTTATCAAAAAATATGTATAATGTCTTAGAATCAGTTACTAAGGAAAAATATCCTGTTATTAAAGAGATAGAAGAAATCATGCTTAATAACAAGGCCTTAGGGGCTATGATGAGTGGAAGTGGACCAACAGTTTTTGGATTATATAACAATAAAGTTGATGCAGAAAAATGTAAAAAAATTCTACTAGAAAACTTCAAACAAGTATACCTAGTTAAAAGCCATAAAAAGGGGGTTGAAATAAATGGATAGTTTAACAAAAATAAATTTAGATAACTATAAGCCATTAAGAGATGTAGTATTTGAAAATCTAAGAACAGCTATCTTAGAAGGGGATTTGAAAGCGGGCCAAAGACTTATGGAAGTTCAATTGGCAGAGCAATTAGGGGTAAGTAGAACTCCAATAAGAGAAGCTATTAGAAAACTGGAGTTAGAAGGTTTAGTAGTTATGTTACCAAGAAAGGGCGCTTATGTTGCTAATATGTCATTTAAGGATTTAATTGATGTACTAGAAATAAGATCTAGCTTAGAAGGGTTAGCAGCATCTCTGGCAGCAGAAAGACTAAGAGAAGAAGATATTTCAGATCTAGAAAGAGTAGCAAAAGAATTTGAAAAAAGTGTAAGAGAAGCAGATATCGACAATGTATTAAAAAAAGATGTAGAGTTTCATGAGAAGATATTTTTAATGGCTAATAATAAAAAACTATATCAACTAATAACTTCTTTATGGGAACAAGTACATAGGTTCAGAGTGACATATGTTTCAAATTATGATGCATCATTAAGTTTAGTAGATGAACATAATAGAATATTAGAAGCTATTAAATCAGGGGATTGTGAGTTAGCTAAGAAATATGCAACAGAACATATAGAAATAGCAGAACAGTTTTTTATGGAAAATACAATAAATAGTTAAATTGAAAATGGGAATTATATTTGAAAGAAGGCTTAGCCTTCTTTTTTTATTGTAAAGATTTTATATTTTATTTTATTTTTGGATACAATAAAACGAAATATAAAATTGAATTAATAGAGAAATTGACATAAGTTGTAAGTAGTCAGTAGTATGAAGTTAAGAGTTACATATTGGATTAAATGACGCAAAATTTTTATATTTAGAAACTAAAATTAAGGATTATTACTCAATATATGGCAAAGCAAATTTTTGTATAAAAAAATAATAAATGGATACACTCAAATTATAAATGAATTTTTGAGGGGGATTATTATGAAAGTGAAAAAAGAT
>NZ_JANKBY010000236.1:0-5744 GCF_024621905.1 Terrisporobacter muris | reverse complement strand
TTAAGGATTTAATTGGAGGGGAATAAGTGAAAATATTTAAAAATAAAAAGTTAAACCTTTGTTATATTGTATTAATACTAATGTTAATACTCATGGGAAATAGCAATAATTAATTGTAGCAATGAAACTCAAGAGTTTAGTATAAAAATAAAGTCTCCTTCTTTAATAAAAAATCATATAAACAAGGATTATGTTGCTTTGAAAAAGAAGGTGGAAATTTATCCTAAGGAAGGGCAAAATGTATATATAAATGAAGATTTTGACTTTGATTTTAAAGATAATAATGCAGGTTATAGCATTCAGGCTTTTGAGTATGTTTTATTTGACGATGATGAAAATGTTGTTTTTAAGGGAACTGTAGATGATTATTTTGTAGATGAGATGTACTTGGACTATTAGATTTTAGGTGGATGATGAAAGTTAGTGAAGTAGATAGTTTGATAAATAGAAGTCCTTTCCCTTTAACGAGTGGAAGGACTTCTATTTTTAGTGTTTATTTTATATATGGTTAAACTTGGATTTTGTTTATTATAATATATAATCTCTCACATAACCATAAGGTTCATAGTTATCAAACATGGCAATATCAGAATCAAACTTCACATAAATAGGTGTATTAAGAAGATAATCATATTCATCAAGTAAAGCTCTATCCCCATAAAAAACAGCATTAAGAGCTAATTTCATATGATATTTAAAAGCTGCATATTTCATAGAAGCATCTAAAAAATTACCATCCCCAACATATGCATAAAAAATTAAAATAAAAGAGTTATAACCATATCTTTTCCACTTTCCAAGAAGTTCATCTCTAAGATTTTCATCTATGGCAGAATAATTGTATTCCTCTCCTATATCTAAAAATAACATTCCAGTTTCATCTGAGTGAGTTAATGTGTATTTTCTCTCTTCTACGGGTCCAGTTTCAGTCATGGGTTCATAGAAGGTAGTCTCAAGCATGTTTGAATCAAAGTTCATAAGATAACCTACTTTCAAAAGTTTGTGTTAATTTATAATATAGGAAGAGGGTAGGATTTGTTACTATGGAGAGATAAAGGGTTTGAAATCCTATATAATATAACTATAAAGATAAAAACTAAATAAAAAATTTATAAAGATGGGAATATTTTACCAAATACAATCAAATTAGGGGGAATCATGGAATATAATATAATAGGTCAAACAGTTTTACATAAAGCATTTGGAAAAGGCGAAATTTGTGATTTTACAAACAACATAATAAAAATATCCTTCCAAACAGGAGAAAAAGATTTTGTTTTTCCTGATGCATTTGAATTATATCTAAAAGCAGCAGATGAAAACTTTCATAAATATGTAAAAACTTTAATAAAAGAGAAAAAGATACAACAAGAAAATGAAAAAGCAGAAAAACAACGTATAGAAAGAGAAAATGCTTTAATTAATTCTAAAACTAATAAAAAATCAGTAAGAAAAAAGAAAAAGGAGATTCCACGTGAAAATATAGCATTTAAATGCAACTTTTGTGATGGAGGAAAATCAGACGAACAAGTTGGATATACTAGTGTCTGTAGTGATGATGTAATTTACAACAACATAGTAATAGAAAATAAAACTTGGTGTAAATCTCCAGAATGCCCTTGTTTTCAGTATCATAATAATGAGATAACTAGAAAAGAATTAGACTCATATTGCAATGATGGAGGTTTTGTATGTTATGAAAGTCAGATGCTAAGAGAGTGGAGGGCTTATGCTGGTATTGTACAAAGAGGGGAGAGAAAAGGTGAGCCTATGAAATTAAATAAAGTACAACGAAACAGTTTATGTGTACTAACTACACGAAATCCACAAATGGTCGAAAGTGAGCGATACATATTTGCAGTATTTTTAGTAGATGAAACATATAGTGGAGATAAAAGTGAAGAAGGATATGTTGGGACTAGATCCAAGTATAAAATTAAACTTTCACCTGAAGAAGGTAAAAGTATGTTATTTTGGAAGTATCATAAAAATAGTAATAGTCCTAAAAAAACTGCATGGAGCTCTGGGCTTCATAGATATTTTGAAGATGAAATGGCAGCACAAATTCTAATAGATATTGTAAATATAAAAAAAGGTACAAAAGATGAAGTTTTAGCTACTGAGTTTTTGAGATATTTTTGTAAAATAAATGAAATTGATATTAATAAAGTGAAAAATCCTAGTGGTGCTTTAACATTATAAATTTTTAGATAATAGGATAAGAGGATTTTGAGAACAATAAGCGAATTATATATATGAAATATAATCCACTGAAAATATAAACACACAAAAAAATAAGACCATGAAGGTACTGTAATAGCAACTGAAGCTATAAGGACTTTCATGGTCTTTTCCCCTTTAAGGATAATTTAAGCTTGCTATGTTTAAATATACTTAAAGAATTATATTTACAGAACAAGAATACAATTTGAGGAGGAATAAGAATGAAACAGGAACTAATCCCCGCATACAAAGATATGGAAGAACAGATTAAAAGAATAGCTAAAAATAAGCAAAAGAAATCTGAACCAATATGTATAAGTGGAAAGCCAATGTATCTACCTCTGAAAGGACATAAGATAGAAGTTACTTATTATAAAGCCAAGAAAAGAAATGCACCAATTATATTTGGTACTTATGGCGGTGAATTTATTATGGATGATTATTCATATGATAATTTATTTTGGGAGATGATTTCTCATGAGTTTGAATGCAATGTAGTTTCTATATCATATAAAAATTTTAGAAAAAGTAAGTTTCCATGTGCCATAAATAATGTTTATGACGTGATTTGTTACTTTATGGATAACGCATCACAGCTTGATTTTGACAAGAATAAAGTAATAATATTTGGAAGCGGTATAGGTGCAAATTTTGCCACATCAGCAGCTTTGTTAGATAGAACAAATAATACTAATTACATAAAAACACAAATATTGAACTATCCATATTTAGATTTGAGTACAAACTTAAATAAACAAGTATGTGATAAGTTTATATCTCCAGATAAATATGTCAATGACGTAGCTGAATTAAAAAATCCATTTGTATCACCTATTTTCGCATCGAAAGAAGCTTTGCAAGGGATGCCCAAGACTATTATGATTTGTGGAGAAGAAGATTCTTTGCGCTTGGAGTATGAGAAGTATGCTAAAATGCTACGAAATAGTGGAACAGAGGTATATTATCAAAATTATAGTGAAATGGAGTATGGCTTTGTAGAACTTTATTTCTTGCTAAAATATATGCCGCTTAAATCTCAAACTTTGTCTAATAAGATGAAAGAACATTTTATTAGTGGACAATTATATCAATCTGTTATGTCAGCAATTGAGTTTATTAAAAAACATTGCTTCTAGCTGAACTTTCATAATAGAACCTTTACAAATACCAAGGGTGTATCAATTTAATTTTGATACACCCTTGAATTTTAATAATTTAAACCAAGTTGTGAGTCAGGTGTTGAATTTGCTTTAAAAGGTATAGTTTCAATTTGGTTTTGTAGTGGTTTCATTCTATCTTCTTCGTCCCAGCTAAACCAAATAGTTCTAGTCTCACCCGTAGAACCTAAATGAGATAATTCTGGGATTTTCAATAATATCTCTTCTTTTGGCTTAATAATAAAATTATTAAAATGATGGGATGAATCAGTTTTGTTTATATAAAAACTGTATGTCACATCCAATTCTTTGTCTGTATTATTAGTAACTCTAAGTACGGGATAGCCATATTCATTTGTTAATGTTTCATTATTTTCTAGTTTAATATGATTTGAGGTGAAGTCAAAAGTTTCACCAAATGAGTTATTTGAAAGTATAATTACAAAAAAGAATAAGCTAAGTAGTAAAAATTTCACTTTCTTCAATTGAAAAACCTCCTTTAGGATATAGTATTTACTATTAAATAAAAGAAATTCAAAATCATATAAGAAAATGGAATTTTCAAACTTATTAATTAAAGAAGAAAATTAAAAGGTAAAAGTAAGTAAAAAATAGTAAAAATAAGTAAATATTATTGTAAATATTATTGATGGTATGTTACTATGAAAGAAACATCAACGTTTAACATAAATAGGGAGGAAATAAAATTAATAATGAAAACGAAAGAAAAATGTCCTTTGAACATATTCAAGCTATTTATGATATAGTAAAAAAGTTAAAGAAATGGTGTATGATTACAAAAATATACGAGAAATAGTACAAGAAGATGATTTCTTCAGATTGGAAAATACTTCATCCAATGATTGTCATCTGTTTGAGTATACAAAAGAAGACCAAGCTTTATTATTTGTATTCTTACCTCAAATAAAAATTGGACATAGATCAGTTAGAGTTAAACTTAGAAACTTTGATGAAAAAGCAATCTATGAATATAAGCTAAATGATGAAGTAATAAGTAAGGAGCTTATTTAATGAATCATGGAACAAATCTACATTTAAGAGGAGACTATGCAAGCAAGATAATATGTTTTTAGAGGAGGTAAAAGAGTGGCAACACTAAAAGAAATTGCCAACAGTGTTGGTGTATCTGTGGGGACTGTATCTAGAGTTTTAAATCACGATAGTAGCATAAGTGTGTCTGATGAAACTAAAATAAAAATATTTGATACAGCAGAAGAATTACAATACAAAACTTTAAAACAAAGAAAAAATATAAATAATGTTAATATAAATAAACTAAGAGTGGGTATCGTTGAGATGTATAATCACAGCGAGCAATTACAAGATCCATATTACTTACTTTTAAGGAGTGTGGTAGATAAAGAGTGTTTTGATAATGAAATAGAAGTTGTTAATATATATAAATCAGAAAATGGATATAAGTTTATTGGTAATGAAGAATTAAATGGAGTTATAGCCATAGGAAAGTTTAGTAAAAAAGAAGTAAAAATGTTAAGTGAAATAAGTGATAATATTGTCTATTTAGACTCTTCACCAGATGAACAAAAGTTTGATTCAGTAAATGTAAACTTTAAACTAGGAACAAATAAAGCTTTAGACTACTTATTAGAACTTGGTCACAGGGAGATAGGATACATAGGAAGTTATAAAACTCTAGACGACTTTAAAGAAAAAACCATGGATAATAGACTTAAAAATTATACAGAATATATGAAAAGTAAGGATTTATATAAAGAAGAAAATGTTCTAGATACAAAGGAAATGACTACAATAGCTGGATACGAAGCAATAAAAGATTTTATAAATAGTTCTAAAAAAATGCCAACAGCTTTCTTTGTAGGTACAGACACAATTGCAACAGGTGTGTTAAAAGCTTTGTATGAAAATAATATTAAAGTACCAGAGGATGTCAGTATAATAGGATTTAATGACTTAATAGCATCTCAATATACCATACCACCTCTTACTACGGTTAGAGTTCATATTGAACACTTGGCCAGTGCATCAGTAGATCTTATATTAGAGAAAATTAATAAAAGTAGATCTTACTGCAAAAAGGTTATAATACCAAGTGAACTTGTAATAAGACAAAGTACTATGGAATTAAAAAATAACAATTAAATAATAGAATACTAAAAAGATTACAATCTTAAGATTGTAATCTTTTTTTGATTAAATTTCTTAGAAAAAAACAAGTAAAAAGACTGGTGAAAATGTGAACTGCACCCTTCATGTGGAACAATATAAAACAACCTAGGCTACCTTTTTCTTGTATTTTACAGGAGAAAGGTAGTTTAATTTTGCCTGTATTCTTTCTTTGTTATAATAATCTATATATTGAGA
>NZ_JANKBY010000235.1:0-5760 GCF_024621905.1 Terrisporobacter muris | reverse complement strand
CTGTTATAAAAAAATCATTACTATATTAATATAGTAATGATTTTTTTATAACAGAAAATATTCAATTAAATTTTAGGAAACTAATCTGAAAAGAAGGGATGAGAGAGGTGGATTCGTATAAATTTATTTTAGATATAGCATTGATTTTATTTAGTACGAAATTTTTAGGAATAGCTACGAAGAAAATTAAAATGCCTCAGGTATTAGGAGCATTAATAGCAGGAATAATAATTGGACCTTGTATTTTAAATTTAGTTCAAGAGACAGAATTTATTTCTCAATTAGCTGATATAGGTGTAATTTTATTGATGTTTTATGCAGGATTAGAAAATGATTTGAATAAACTTAAAAAAGCAGGTAAAGCTTCATTTTGGATTGCACTACTTGGGGTTATTATACCTCTTATAGGAGGATATATAGTGACGAGTACCTTTTATAAAATAGGCGTATTTTCTATGTATGAAGGTGAAATAGCTTTTTTACAAAAGGTTTTTGTTGGAGTGATTTTGACAGCTACATCAGTAAGCATTACTGTAGAGACACTTAAAGAAATAGGTAAATTAAGTTCTGATGTAGGAAATACGATACTAGCTGCAGCTATAATTGATGATATTCTAGGTATTCTTGCTTTAACTGCAATAACCAGTTTTACAGATAATAATGTCAATGTGGGAATTGTAGTTGTAAAGATATTGGGATATTTTGTTTTCATTTTTATGATAGGTATTCTATGTCATAAATCATTTAAATTTTGGTTTGGTAAAAATGAGGATAATAAAAGACGATATACTATAGGATCATTGGTATTTTGTTTATTAATGTCATACATAACTGAAAAAGTTTTTGGCGTGGCTTATATTACAGGCGCTTTTGTTTCGGGAGTGATTTTATCTTCATTAGATAAAAAACAGTTTATTGCAGAAAAATTAGATGTTGTTTCATATGCATTTTTATCACCCGTATTTTTTGCTAGTATAGGTATAAAATTAGTAATTCCTGCAATCAATATGAGTATTATTGTATTTTCAATTATATTATCCATTGTAGCCATAGCAACTAAAATAATAGGTGCAGGAGTAGGGGCTAAAATATTTAACTACTCGAATAAGCAATCTGCACAAATAGGTATAGGTATGGTGTGTAGAGGAGAAGTAGCTCTTATTATTGCAAACAAGGGCGTGGACCTAGGCTTAATAGCAGGAAATTTATTTATAGCTATTTTGATTGTCATTATAGCCACTACAGTTATATCGCCTATTTTATTAAAAGTATCGTTTAAAGAAGCAGAGGAAAGTAAATTTTATTCACAAGATAAAGTTGCATATAAAAATTAAAAATAAATATAGGTACTAGTTAAAACGTAGGGGGGAATAAAATTGGCATAAAATTTATGATAATTTAAAAGGATATTTATATTATTTGTATAAATATACTTAGTATTATAAATAAAGGAGCGAAGTAAATGAAAAAGAGCGGCATTTTTATGATATTAATATCTATAGCATTTTTATTTTTTGTGAATGAACATTATAGATATGATGGATATAAAGAAGTGGAGATACCAAACATAGGAGTGGCTAAGGTTCCAGATGATTGGTATTGTGGAAAGACTAAGGATGGATTACTTTATTTCGCAAATATGCCCATAGAAAATAAAGGGAGCAAGATTTATTTTATTCAGCATTCTGTTCAGGATTATTCTTTAGATAATAATCAGGATGAATCAGGCTATTTTTTGGACAACTACTATTTGGAAGATATACTTTCAGTGGAAAAGATATTCATATCTCCATATGGTAATGGCAACGTTTATTCCAATGGTTCTCGCTATCAATCATGTACTTTTTATTTGAATAATATCAAGGTAGATAGCTACTATATAGATTTTGTAGGAAATAATACTAGTAGTATATTCTTTATTGTGGATAACTCCATTGATATTAAAACTATGGAGGATATGACAAAGTGGTTCAAAAAATATTAACAATTGACATTATTGAAATTTTTTTCAAAATGAGTTATTATATAGAATATTATGCAAAATAACCTATTAAATTAATTTAATAGGTTATTTTTTAAATACGGTGATTATAAATTATTTAATTTGTAGATAGTTCATAATAACAACCAATTTATATAAAGTTAACAAGTTGTCTGATGTGATGAAAAATGTTTCGTCAAAGCAGTGTCTTGATTGAAGAAAAAACTTTATAAAATTTTATAAAGCTGGCAACAGTAGCCTTTTAGCAAATTGGGTAAACTAAAGTAGTAACATGAATTAGGAGGTATTATGATGAAAGTTAAAAAAGTGGCCATATTAGGTGGCGGAAATGGTGGTATTACTGCTGCTGCGGATCTTTCAAACAAAGGATTTGAAGTGAGTATGTTTCAATCAGATAAATTCTGTAAGAACTTAGATGTTATAAAGAAAAAAGGAGAAATTATACTTCAAACATTGGAGGAAGAAAGTGTTGAGAAAGTTCATTTAGTAACTGATGACATAAAAGAAGCTATATTGGGAGCACAAATAATAATGCTAGCTATACCTGGAATGGCTATAGAATATTTTGCAGAAATACTCGCTCCGGTAGTTGATGAAAAGCAAATTATATACATAAATAGTGCAGCAGCTATGGGATGCATAAGGTTTATAAATAAAGCTAAAGAAATGGGCATAGATAAGAAGTTTAAAATTTGTGAATCAAATTCCTTAACTTATGGATGTAGAGCTTTTGCCGATGAGGCTAGAGTAGAAATGTCACTAAGTGTAAAAAAATTATTTCTAGGAGCATATCCAGCATGTGATACAGAGGAAATAATTGAATCTTTATCACAAATTTATGATTGTTTTGTGCCAGCAGATAACATTTGGCATGTTAACTTAGAAAATGGTAATCCAGAAGTTCATCCAGGGCCAGCTTTACTTAACGCAGGAAGAATAGATTACTCTAATGGTGAGTTTTGGCTATATAGAGAAGGAATTACAGAACATACTATAAATGTATTGAAAGCTGTAGAGAGTGAAAGAAAAGCCTTAGGAAGAGCTCTAGGGTTTGAAGTAGAAGGTGCGAGGGAGTCTCGTATTAATAGAGGATATTTAGAAGATGATAAAAATAAATCTTTACAAGAGTTATTTAATACAAGTGAAGTATTTTGTGCTATAAAAGGGCCTACAAGTGTTACTAACAGATATATAACAGAAGATATATCAACAGGTCTTGTTCTTTGGTCAAGCCTTGGTAAGATACTTAAAGTACCAACTCCAAACATAGATGCAATCATAGTACTTGGAGGAACCTTACTAAATAGAGATTTTTACAAAGAAGGATTAACAGTTGAAAAGTTAGGAATATTTAATGCAAATTCTAAACAGGATTTAATTGATGCTGTTTAGATAAAGATAACATAAACAAAAGAAGTGCTAAAATAATAAGATATTAATAGCACTTCTTTTTTAAAAAAGAATAAAGCAACAAGTATAATGCATGGCAAAAGACTTATTTAATTTTATGTAGAATTACTATGTATTACGAATAAATTTATAATAATTATGCAAAATTCACAAAATTAATTTTTATATATTTTAAATTATCAAAAATCATAAGGGGGAATATATTATATGAAAGTTGAAAAAATAGCAATACTAGGTGGCGGAAATGGTGGAATTACTGCAGCTGCTGATTTAACACAAAAAGGATTTTTAGTAAATATGTTTGAGTCGCAAAGATTTTGCAAAGACTTGCAATTTATTAAAAAGAGCAACCAAATAGCTATGGAATATAAGGGTAGCAAATCAGTTGAAAAAATAAACTTAATAACAAACAATATAGAAGATGCAATAAAAGATTGTCAAATTGTTATGATAACGGTACCCGGAATGGGAATTGAGTATTTTGCAGAAATACTTGCGCCAGTAGTTAAAGAAGATCAAATAATTTTAATAAATTCTGCTCCAGCTATGGCTTCTGTTAGATTTGTAAAAAAAGCAAAAGAAATGGGAATAGAAAAAGATTTTAAAATTGGAGAGACTAATTCATTGACTTATGCCACAAGAGCTTATGTAAATGAGGCGAGAGTAGAAATTTCATTGAAAGCAGGAAAAGTATATCTAGCAGCTTATCCTTCATGTCATACAGATGAAGTGTTTAATGCTTGTGTGCAAATTTATGACTGTTTTGTAAAAGCAGATAATGTAATTGTGGTAAACTTAGAAAATCCAAATCCACTAGTTCATCCAGGTCCAACTTTATTAAATGCAGGAAGAATAGACTATACTAAAGGTGATTTTTGGTTATATAAAGAAGGGATAACAGAGCATACAGTAAATATAGTAAAAGCAGTAGAAAATGAAAGAGAAGCTGTGGCAAAAGCTTTGGATATTCAACTGGAAGATACTAAACAAGCTCGTATAAATAGAGGATATTTTGCAGATGAAGACAAACCTTTACATGAACTTTTTAACACTAGCCCAGTTTTTCAATATATAAAAGGACCAGCAAGTGTGGAAGGAAGATATATAGTAGAAGATATATCTACAGGTCTTGTACTTTGGTCTGATTTAGGGAGGATTTTAAAAGTGCCTACTCCTAATATTGACTCTATAATAATTCTTGGTGGAACTTTAATAGGAAGAGATTTTTATAAAGAAGGATTAACTTTAGAGAGTATAGGTCTTGGACATTTGAAAAATAAAGGGGATATATTATCTAATATATAATAAATCAATTAAATAAAAGGGATGTTAACATGAGTAATTAAAAGAGGAGTAATAGAATAACTATTACTCCTTACTTATTTTTATTTAACTAAGATAAGTTCCATCTTCTTTTTGTACGATTAATCCTTTTTTCATAAGAACGCCTAAAGCCCTTTTGAAGTTTTTCTTACTTGAGTTAAATACAGTAGCTATCTCTTCTGGAGCAGATTTATCGTTAAATCTCATGTATCCATCGTTTCCTTCCATATAGTTCATGATAGCAACTTCTAATACATCTAGCTCAACTTTTCTTTCACCTCTAGGAGTAAGTCCAAGTCTACCGTCTTCATAAATTTTTATAACTTTAAGATTTTCTAACTTGTCTCCTATATTTAATTCAGTGAAATATTCATTTTTTAGGATAACACCGTCGAATTTATTATCTACACATATAGTTGCAGAATTATTAGTTTGGAATCCATAAACTATACCATTAACGCTGTCACCAACTTTATATGAATGCTCAACAGATAAGTATGGGAATATATCTGTAGTAGCAGCAAGCCTACCAGTTTTATCCTCATATATATAGAATAAATATCTATTTCCTTTAGTCATTTCATATTTTTGTGCTTTGAAAGGTACTAAGATATCTTTTGGAAGTCCTATGTCAACGAAACTTCCTATTTTTGTGTGGGCTACTACTTTTAAATAAGCAATATCTCCTACAGCAGCTTTTGGATATTCCATAGTAGCAGCAAGTCTTCCTTCAGAGTCTTTGTATATAAATACTTCTACCTCATCGCCAACTTCAATTTTGTTTTTATTAAGTAGTCTATTGTGAAGAAGCACATCATCGCTAGTACGTCCAGTTTCTGCATCTAAAAAATATCCAAATTCAGCTTTTCTTTTAACTTTAAGCTTATTATATTGTCCTAATTTTATCAAATTTTCATCTCCTTACTATATTTATAATAAATATGTATCATAATTAAATATAATAACATATTTAGCCTTAATTATACTCAAAACTTATTATAATTTAAAAAAATTATTTTATCATA
>NZ_JANKBY010000234.1:0-5780 GCF_024621905.1 Terrisporobacter muris | reverse complement strand
ATCTTAAGAAAAAAAGAAAGTATAAATAAAACAATAATATTATGTTAGAATATAATAAGATTTACTTAAGGAAGTAATCTTTTATTTTGGAAAATTTCATGTATAATAAAATAGAAAGAGTGATTAGTATGACTTGTAAAGAACTATTTTTAAAAGTAGATGACATATTACTAAATAGTGATAAACCATCTGTTGAAATTAGAAAATTAATTAATGAAGGAGAGTTTAATCAAAAGCCCTTTATTAAGGTTAAAAATTTGGAAGATATAGAACAGAACTTAGTTCATCATCCTGAAGGAAACGTGTTAAACCATACACTATTAGTAATTGATAAAGCATGTGAGTATAAAGAACAATCTAAAGATAAAAGAGTATTTATGTGGGCTGCTTTTTTACATGATCTAGGTAAATTGACAACAACAAAAAAAAGAAAAGGCAGAATAACTGCTTATGGACATGATTTACAAGGAGAAATATTATCTAGACAATTTTTGCATCAAGTGACAGAAGATGAAAAATTTATAAATGAAGTATGTATATTAGTAAAGTATCATATGCAACCATTATTCTATGATAAAAAATTACCATATTTTAGAGAAAAAGAAATTATTAATGATTCTGATTATAAAGAAATAAGCTTACTCTCACTGGCTGATAGACTGGGGAGGTTGAGTTTGTGTGAAGAAAAAGTAAAACAAGAAGAAAAAAGGATAAATAATTTTAAGAACTTTTTTGCTGACAAATATAAATAGGAGGGAATATATGAAGTTACTAAAAGTAGCAGCTTTAGTATTTGTTATGTGTATAATGACAACAGGCTGCGATACAAGTAGTGATTTACCTGAAAATCTACTTGATGATAATATTGTATATGATAAAGGAAATAGTGAATTATATACTTTCATAAACAAATCTTTAGATGGAACCACATTAGTCTTGCCGGATAATTCTAGTGAGGTTGGACAAATAAATGAAGTAGACTCAAATATAATTGCATTTCAAAAAAGGCAAGATGTGAATTTAAAAATAAATAAGGTTGGTTTTGTACTCGTTTCTAAAAATGATGAAGGGTATACTCTAGAGGATAGTTATCTTGAAGAAGGTGAAGAAATAGAATATGCAAACTTTTATGATTTGAATAATGATGGAAATGATGAAGTCATATTACTTATAAATAATAAGTCAGTAATCACTATGAATGTATATAGTATAAAGGATAATAAAGTTAAAAAAATATCTAAAGTAAAGCCAACTTGGATAAAAGACTATAAAAAATATACTCAAATGAAAATAAAAGTAGGATTTATTGATAATGATCTAAAGCTAGATATTTTAATGATGAATTATGATAGTAGTAATGGTGAAATGTATGTAACTATGTTGAATTATTCAAAGGATAATGAATTATCAACAACTAATACCATTAAAATACCAAATGTAAAAAATCTAAATGATTTATATTTAGTAATTGGAAAGGTCTACAATAATAAAAAAGGCATAATACTAAGTATACCTACTTTAAAAGAGAATGGTTATGGTACACAAATATTATTTATAAAAGATAATAAACTAAAAAAAGTATTTGATGATGATAAACTCATATTAAACTCTTATTATGTGCCAGTGAAAGATGCAAATAGTGATGGGATTATAGATATACCTGTATTAAATAATAATATGATTGAAACCTTCACATCAAATAGTAAACCATCAGCTCTTATAAGCTGGAGAAAGTGGAATAATAAAACTGGCAAAGATGCAGATACAATATTTATAAGTCAAGTTTATTATAACTATAAGAATAATTTTAAATTTTTAGTACCAGATAATCTTGCAAATAAATTATATATTCAAAAGAATATAGTAGGTGATACACCGTATTATGTGTTTTACTACTATGATAAGAGTAGTAAAGAACCATTGGAATTATTCCAAATAGGTATATCTCCTAAAAACTTAGTTGAAGACACTAAAGCAAGTCCTAAAATGGACACTATA
Source organism: Terrisporobacter muris (assembly GCF_024621905.1). Classification (NCBI taxonomy): domain Bacteria; kingdom Bacillati; phylum Bacillota; class Clostridia; order Peptostreptococcales; family Peptostreptococcaceae; genus Terrisporobacter; species Terrisporobacter muris. The sequence goes on along the minus strand of NZ_JANKBY010000234.1, from coordinate 3,782 downwards.
TTGGCTGAAACAGACAATAATTATTATCAATTAGTAGTTAAAAATAAAGATGCTTTTGAAAAATACGACTTAACATTGGAAAATATGAAGGAATATTTTTCTATAATTTATAAATAGAAATTGAAATTTTGGGAGGAATTATTAAAAAATGAAGGAAAAAATATTAGTCTTAGAAGATGAGATAGGTATAAGAAGCTTTGTAAGTATAAATTTAAAAAGAGAAGGATATGAAATAATAGAAGCAGGAAGTGGATCAGAAGCTATAGAGCAACTCTCAAATCATCCGGATATATCAATAGCATTACTTGATGTGATGTTACCTGATATGAGTGGTATAGAAATATGTAAATTTATTAGACAACAATTTGATCAAATTGGAGTTATAATGCTTACGGCTAAAGGCCAAGAAGAAGATAAACTAGAAGGGTTTATATCTGGTGCAGATGACTATATTGTGAAACCATTTAGTATAAAAGAATTATTAGTTAGAGTTTCAGCTCTCATAAGAAGAGTCAAAAAAGATGAAAATAAATTTAAGAGTAATGAAATAATATCTGATCCTTTTGTATTAAATATAGATAAAAGAAAATTATACAAGAGTGGATTAGAAATAGAATTAACACCTACGGAGTTCTCCATAGTTAAGTATTTAATGGTAAATGCTAAAAAGTCATTAAGTAGAGATCAAATTTTAAATGAAGTATGGGGAAGTAATTATTTATATGATTTTAAAATTGTAGATGTTAATATAAGAAGAATAAGAAATAAAATTGAAGATGATCCATCAAAACCTAAGTACATCCAAACTGTTTGGGGCTATGGATATTGTTTTAGAAAGGATGAATAATAGGTGCTACATTTAGAAGGTCTGAGAAAAAGAGTCATAAAGTATTATTTTATAATGATAATTATAACAGTAGCATTATTTGAAGGACTATTTATGTTTTATCTTCAAAACTATTATTATAACTCAGCTAAACAGTCTTTAATTTCTCAAGCAAACTATACTATTGATATATATGATGGTGTGGGAATGGAGTCTACTAGTTTTGAAAATAAAGTTTCAAATATTTTTGAAAAAGGAAAAGTAAATAGTAATACAAATTTTTCTATTGAATTTATAGATAAAAATAAAAACTTAATATTAGACAAATATGGAATAAAAACCAATAAAAAATATGAATATGAAGATGTAAATAAGGCTTTAAGAGGTAGTAGTAATTTAACGCCGTATACTTATAATATTGTGGGAACAAACGAACATGTTATGAGTATATCAGTACCTCTTAAAGTAAATAATCAAATTGAAGGTGTAGTTAGATATAGCTTATCTTTAAGACAAATTGATAATACCATAATTAAACTTGTTTTCTTCTTTATTGTTGCAGGTGTAATTATTCTAATTATTGCTCTTTTACTTAGTTTAAGATTTGCAGAATCTTTAATTAAACCACTTAAAAACTTAAAACAGTTTGCTAACGAATTAGCTCAAGGAAATTACAATATTAAATTGAAAAAAGAGCAATTACACAATGATGAAATAGCAGACCTTGTGAAAACTTTTGAGCATATGGCAGTGGAAATAGATAAGAGTAGAAAATTAAAAGAAGAGTTTATATCTTCTGTATCACATGAACTTAGAACTCCTTTAACATCTATAAAAGGATGGAGTGAGACTTTAGCTTATGAGGGTATAGGTAAAGAAGAGCTAGACTTAGGTCTTGGAATAATACAAGATGAAACAGAAAGAATGATATCTTTAGTAGAGGACTTACTAGATTTTTCTCGTTTATCATCAGATAGAATTAGATTACAAATTGATATGGTAGATGTAACTAGACTGGCAAAGGGTGTAGTAACTCAGTTGGCGGTTAAGGCAAATGAAAAAAATATTACACTTCTTACAGAATTTAAAACAAAAGAAATTTTTGATATTCAAGGTGATAAAAATAGACTTAGACAAGTTTTAATTAACTTAGTCCAAAATGCAATAAAGTTTACTGCAGAAGGTGGATATGTAGTTGTAATAGTTTCTCAAGGTGAGGAATTCACTACATTTACTGTTACGGATAATGGAGTTGGTATTAAAAAAGAAAACTTAACTAAAGTTCTAGATAAGTTCTTCCAAGAAGATTACAATAAATCGGGCAGTGGCCTTGGTCTTGCCATAAGTAATGAAATAGTAAAATTACATGGAGGAAAAATGATAATAGATAGTGAAAAAGGAGTGGGTACAAGCATAACTTTCACACTGAAAAATAAAATTATAGAATCTATGTAATAAAAAGCTGTATCACTAAATTTGTGATACGGCTTTTTTGATATTGAATAATTATAATTAATAGGAAATAGTTGTAATAATTTATCTTTACTATACAATAATATTTACAGATAAATATTTATATCTTAATTTGGAGGGTACTATGGAAATAGATATCAAAGAGTTTAAACTACTTTGTGAAAAGGGTAGTGAAAGTTACAATGAAGATATGGTGGGAATATGTAAAAAAGGCGCATGGGTATTAGATGGAGCAACAGGACTAAATAATAAAAACTTAATATCTAAAGAAAGTGATGCCAAGTGGTATGTATCTTGGTGGAATAAATACTTAGAAGAAAACATAAGTAAAAATACATCTTTAAAAAAAATTGTATTAGACGGATTGGAAGATATAAAAAAAGAATATTTATTAAAGCTAAATGGATTAAAAATTGAAGAACTAGATACACCTTCAGCTTCTGCAATAATAATAAAGCTTTATGAAGATAAACTAGAGTATTTCCTTCTTGGAGATTGTACTTTATTATTAAATGACTTAAAGAAAAATACTATAATTAAAGATGAACGTGTTTGCCAATTTGATGAAGAAGTATTGATAAGAATGAGTGAGCTTAATAAAATAGAAAAGTTAAGTTTAGTAGAAAAAAAGAATATATTGCTTCCTCTTATAATAGAAAATAGGCTTAAGAAAAATAGTGAGGAAGGATACTGGATATTAGAGTTTAATAAAGAGGCAGTAGAAAAATCCATACATGGTTATATAAATATAGAAAATGAGCTTAAAATCATGATGAGTAGTGATGGATTTTCATGTGCCTGGGATAGGTATAATATTTTTACAGAAGATGAAGTTATGGAAATAGGACAATATAAAGGGATTGAGTATATTAAAGAGAAAACAAGGGAATTAGAAAAAGAAGATAAAAAGGGTAAGATATTTCCAAGATTCAAAGAAAGCGATGATTCATCTTGTATCTATTTACATATCATAAAAAAATAAAAGGATGGATTATATGAGGATATTGCACATTACAGCTCAAAAACCAAATAGCACAGGCAGTGGGGTGTATATGAGTGGAGTAATTGAAAGTTTGCATAAGTTGGGACATAAACAAGGGGTAATTGCAGGTATAGATATTAATGATGAAAAGAATTACTCAAATAAAAAGGTAAAGTTTTATCCTATGATTTATAATAGTGAAAGACTACCTTTTCCGGTCGTGGGTATGAGTGATATTATGCCTTATGAAAGTACAAAATATAAAGATCTTACTGAAGATATGATAAATAAAATTAAGGGAGAATTTACCTATATTTTAGATATGGCAATAAAGGACTTTAAACCAGATATTATTATATGCAATCATTTATATTTAATTACAAGTGTTGCAAGGGAAAGAGTGAAAGATATTAAAGTAGTTGCTATTTGTCATGGAACCTGTCTTAGACAATTAAAAAATATAGATTTAAATCATAATTATATAATTTCAAATATAAATAA
>NZ_JANKBY010000233.1:0-5809 GCF_024621905.1 Terrisporobacter muris | reverse complement strand
ATTAATAATCTAGAATTTAAATACAATGAAAATATCATTAGCATAAATTACTTTTTACCAAATTATAAAAATATAAAAGGTATACAATATCAATATAAATTAGAGGGGATAGATAAGTATTGGCACCTTACTAACAATAATGAAATAATCTATAATAATTTGTCCCCAGGTAAATATGAAATTAAAATAAAAGCAAGAAATAACACTGGTGTTATTAGTGGAGAAAGTAGCGTGAAGTTTACTATAAAACCACCAATTTGGCTAAGCAAAGGTGCTTATCTTGTATATTTTTTATTAATAATTCTATTCATATATACACAAAAACATAAGATAAAAAGGCTAGATAAATTAGTAAGCGAAAGAACCAAAGAGCTAAGTGACGAGATGGAAAAAAGCAATGAATTACTAAATAAAGTTATACAGTTAGAAAGAAATAAAAATAACTATTTTGTAAATTTATCTCATGAGCTTAGAACTCCTTTAAATGTAATATTTTCAACAGAGCAGCTGATTACAACTTTAAATAAAAAGGAATCTGGAATATCAAGGGAAAAAATAAACTATTATATGGAGATAGTGAGGAGAAATTCTCAGCGTCTTTTAAAATTAATAAATAATATTATTGATACAAATAAAGTGGAGCATGGAAATTATCAAATAGATATAAAAGAGGAAAATATCGTTTATATAGTAGAAGAGGCAGCATTAAGTTTAAAGGATTATATAGAAAATAAAAATATAGAACTTGTTATAGAACCTGATATGGAAGAAAAAATTATTCAATGTGATAAATATGAAATCGAAAGATGTATAGTCAACTTGATGAGTAATGCAGCTAAGTTTACTCCTAAGGGAGGACGTATCGATGTTCTTATAAAAGATTTAGGAAATCAAGTTGAAATAATTATTAAGGATACGGGCATTGGTATAGATGAAAAATATCATAGTTCTATATTCGATAGATTTAATCAGATTATAGATGAGAAGTCTGAAGCTAAGGGTGGTAGTGGGCTTGGTTTAACTATTACAAAACATATTATAGACTTGCACAATGGTGAAATATCTGTCTCTAGTGAAGTGAATAAAGGCAGCACTTTTAAGATTGTTTTAAAAGAAAAAATAAATTAAGAAATAAGGGTTATGTTACCATATATAATAATCGAGGATTGTTACAAGACTATATAAAGTAGGACTTTTTCGGAGTATAAAAAGTACATCAAATGATGTACTTTTTATTTTTTAATAAAAAAATTAGTGAAAAGGCACATAAAAAATAAAACCTTTTATAAATTTAAATCGTTATATAAATGAAAGTAGGGAGATATGTTGGCGCAAACTGATGAAAATCTAAAAGATACTAACAGGAAATGAAAGTGCAATGGAAATATTGGGAAAAAGGCATTATGACCTTGTATATAGTTATGTATATAGAACTACAAATGACTATGATATAGCCTACGACATAACACAAGATGTATTTATAAAGATGATGCAAAATATAGATAAATACAATTTAGAAGAGGGAAAATTTAAAAAATGGCTATTAAAAATAGCAGTAAATACAACAAAAGATAATTTTAAAAGTAAAACGTATAAGCAAAGAATTGAGAATTATAATATAGAAAATCATGAAATAGAAGATAAATCAAATGTTATTTATATAATCTCTAAAAAAGAGGAATCTATAAAAATAAAAGAAGCTGTTGAAAAGTTAACAAATCTTCAAAGGGAAGCAATATTTTTAAAGTACTATAACGATTTGAAAATAAAATAGTAAGTGGATTAATATTTATTATAATACACAGCATATATCTAATAAGTGCTTTAAGGTATGATTTTATAGGCTGGGACAAGCCTCTGGATTTATTTAAATATTATAGATATACACCTTTTGATATGAGAATAATTGATTTCTATATGGCAGAATTGGGGATTAGTTTTATTGGTTCAATATTATTTGCTTTAGTAACTATGCTGATATCTCTATTAGTAAAAAATAATATGATATCAATTTTATTAAGTTTAGGAATGTATCATATTCCAAAGTTTATTGGTGATCTTATCCCAATAGAGACTTTATCTAAAGTTTTTAAGGAAATAAACATAGCAGAAGCTATTAAAGTGGAAAATATGTTTGTATTCCCTAGTACTTACGATATTTTCGGAAACCCAACATTATATTCAACTGTATTAATAAGTTTAGTTCTTATATCTATACCGATTGTAATTTGTTTAATAAAATATTTTGGAAAAAGACAAGCTATATAGTTATTAATAAATAGATATATTAAAATAAAATTTATAAAGAAGAGTTATGGTGATTAGGAATCATTATGGCTCTTTTTCATTGTAAGGAATTTATATTGTTTGTTCTAATAAAATGCATATTGACCATGTGGTCTATTAATGATAAAATTTTAAATAACAGACCACATGGTCTATTTAAAGGAGTGAAAATATGAATGAAAAAGAAAAAAAATCTATAAACAATAAAGAAAAAATTATAAATGTAGCTCTTGAAGAATTCGTTTTAAATGGGTATAAGGCTGCATCAACAAATTCTATTTGTAAAAATGCACAAGTTTCAAAAGGACTACTATATCATTATTATAAATCGAAGGAAGTTCTTTACTTAAATGTATTACAACATGTAATTGATAAATTTAAAGAAAACATAACTATAGATATTTATGAAAATGATAAAAAAGGAACTGAATACATAAGTGAGTATTTTAATAGAAAGTTTAAATTCTTTAGTGAAAATCCACTATATTCAAAAATGATTACAAACACAATATTAGAGAATATGGAAAGTACAAGATCAATGATAAAAGAATTTGAGGATTATAACAATATGCTTATCTATGAGATTATAAAAAATGTAGATATTAATCCAAAATTTGATAAAGAAAAGGCATTTGAATTAATAATTATGATAGGTGAAAAATTAGAAGAAAAGCATATGAAGAATATTGATGTAGGCAAGGATGCGGTAATTGAAGATTTCAGAAAAGAGCACAAAATAATGATTGAGATGGTATTTGAGGGAATAGACAGGTAAAGGAGACAGTAGTATTATGTTTAAAGGAATTATATTACTAATTATATTTTTTGCAATAGCATTTTTAATGGGAAAATTAGTTTCAAAAATACAACTACCAGCAATACTTGGGTGGCTAATAGCAGGAATGATAATAGGACCACATGCACTCAACTGGATGAGTCAAAGTATGATGGATACTGGATGGTTTCATATACTATGTAATATAGGTGAAATACTAGTAGGTATGTTAATAGGTAATGAATTAATATTAAAAGAACTTAAAAAGTCAGGAAAACAAATAGTTACAATATGTATGTTTGAAGGAATGATGGCATTTATAATAGTTACAATAGCTTTCTTTGTTTTTGCAGACATTCCACTTTCAATAGCTTTTGTATTTGGAGCTATAGCACTAGCAACAGCACCTGCTCCTTCTTTATCTATAGTTAAGGAATATAATGCAAACGGACCTGTTGCCAAAACACTAATACCACTTGCAGCTCTTGATGATATATTAGCTGTTCTTGTATTTTTTATTGTGATTGGATTAGTTTCAGGTGCAATGACAGGAGAGGAAATGAAGATACTGCCTATAATTATGATGATTATAGTGCCATTAGCAATAGGTGCAGTTGTAGGTATTATAGGAGTTAAGGTATTGAAGAAAGAGTGTTCTAAAATAATGACTATTTTAAAAGCAGTATTATTAATAGCAATTACGGTTATTATGGGTAAATATATAAATGATAATATTATACAAGTTAATTTATTATTATCAGGGATATCACTTGCTGCCATTATATCTAACATGATAGAAGAAGAAAGATTACATAAAATATTTGATGCAATAAACCCTATAATAGGTGCAGCACTAATAATAATGATTCTTAATTTAGGAGCGCCTCTTGATTATAATCTAATATTAGGTGCAGGAATGTTAACAGCAATATATATTATAGCTAGAGCAGTAGGAAAAATACTAGGAGCATATATTGGAGGTAAGTTATCAAAAGCAGATAACAATGTTTGTAAATATTTGGGTCTGACACTTTTGCCTCATTCGGGTGTATCACTTTTATTTACAGGAATTGCAGTAAGTACATTGACACCTTTTGTTCCACAATACGCAACTATGATACAAGGGACTATTGCAGCTGCAGCTGTTATAAATGAAATTATATCTGTATTTTTAGCTAAACAAGGATTTAAAATGGCTGGAGAAATAGAAGGCAGTGAAAAATTAAATAAAGTAAGCTCGCCAGCAATAAAAGATGTGGCTGAAGTAGCTTTAGAAAAAGAAAAAACAAAATAATAAAATAAAAGGCATTAGCATAAAAGATTATGTTGATGCCTTTTGTTTTTAGTGTAAAAAATTACACCAGTACTTCATATATATCTGACAATTCCAATTCAGTATTATAATCATTAATATCAAATATATTACACTCATCAGGATTATCACCTATTTGAGGTAGGATTATTTTAAATATAGTCCCTACACCAATTTTACTTTCTACACTTATGTGACCTTCATGTAGATCTATGATGGACTTTACAATACTTAGACCTATTCCGCTACCCTCACTTTTTCTAGTGAGTGATTTGTCACATTGCATAAATCTTTTAAAAATATGTTCAATATCATTTTTAGAAATACCTTTGCCTTCGTCTTCAATATGTATATCAATATAGTCATCATGACCAAATACATTTACATAGATGTTTTTGTTTTCATCTGTAAATTTTATGGCATTGGATAGTAAATTAAGTACAACTCTTTCAATCATATTACAATCACATTTTGATATAAACTCCTCACAACTTGTATCAAAGTGAATATTAATGGATTTTTGCTCAGCGTAATTTTTCACAGATAAAGTAACATCTTCAATAATGGAAATTAGATTGTAATATTGGAAATCTCCTTTTAATATCCCTGTTTCCATCTTTGAAATATCTATTACGTTATTAACCAATCTTAACATTCTTTTACAGTTAAGATGTAAAGATTTTGTATACTTTTTGTATACATTTGCAAATCTAGACTCGTTTTGTATACAAAACTTATCTAAAAGTTGAACTGTAGAATAAAAAATGTGTATAGGTGTTCTTAGTTCATGAGAAAGATTTGAAATAAATTCTGTTTGTTCTCTGTTATAAACTTTCAGCCTTTCAAGTTCTAACTCTTTATTAATTATATCTGAAATATCCATGTAGCTCACGGATATTAGGCTATTTTTATCCATAGGATTGATAAGTTGTACAGAATAGTCAATATATAAATCTTCATTAGCACTTTTAAGTACGCCTCTCCATTGACCATATTTATATAGGTCACTTTTAATTTTATCTATTTCACTAGTAGGCCTAAATCTTCTGTATGGAGCTTTTAAAACTTCGTTATAGTTTTTATCAAATTTAAACTGCGATGGAGAATCATGATTTTTGAATTTTTCATTGGCGTATACAACATTTCCTTCATTATCACAAATCAATAAAGAAGTATGTTTGTTATTATCGCTTAAATCATAGAAAACCTTTAGTTTTTTATTTAATCTTTTTACACGGTTTACATATAATAATAATTCTATAAAAGAGCCTGATATAATAATTAATAAAACAAGATATCCTAAGGATGACATAATTATTAATTGATAAAGTTTTGAAATATTAATGTTCATTATGATATATATTGTTTTTATTGTTAATATAAACATACTTGAACTTATGACAAAATATAAATACTCATTTTCCTTAAAACCTATT
>NZ_JANKBY010000232.1:0-5831 GCF_024621905.1 Terrisporobacter muris | reverse complement strand
ATAATAAACAAGAAAAACAAAGGTGATAGAAATGAATTTAATAAGCTTAGAAAATATAAATAAAAACTACTCAGAGAAAACTCTATTAAATAATATTTCTCTAGGTATAAACGAAGGCGAAAAAATAGGACTTATTGGTGTTAATGGGACTGGTAAATCTACTTTATTAAAAATAATAGCTGGAGTTGAGGAAAGTGAAAGTGGAACCATAATCAAGGCTAATAAGGTTCGAATTGAATATCTTCCACAAAATCCTTATTACGATGAAGAAGCAACCGTTCTTGAGCAAGTATTTAAAGGTACTTCCGCTGAAATGAAGTTAATAGGAGAGTATCAAGATATATTAGAAAAAATAAATCATACTTATGATGAAAAATTAAATACTAAATTACTTTCTCTTCAAAGTAAAATGGATGACTTAAATCTATGGGATTTGGAAAGTGATGCAAAAACTGTTCTTATGAAATTGGGAATAAAAGACTTTAACCAAAAAATAAAGGAACTATCTGGAGGTCAGAGAAAAAGAGTTTCTCTTGCTTCTGCTTTGATTACTCCTTGTGAATTATTGATTCTAGATGAACCTACCAACCATCTAGACAATGATACTATAGACTGGTTAGAGGAATATTTAAACAAATTCAAAGGTTCAATACTTATGATAACTCATGATAGATATTTCTTAGATAGAGTTACTAACAGAATTCTAGAATTAGATAAAGGCAGACTTTTTAGTTATGAAGGAAACTACTCTGTTTTCTTAGAAAAAAAAGCTGAGAGACTTGATTTAGAGCAATCTTCAGAACTTAAACGTCAAAACCTACTTAGAAAAGAGTTGGCATGGGTTAGACGTGGCGCACAGGCTCGTAGTACTAAACAAAAAGCAAGACTCCAAAGATTTGATGAATTAGTTAATGCAGATAAAAATGTAATTGATGAAAAATTAGACATCTCTGTCGGATCTTCAAGACTCGGAAACAAAATCATCGAAATCCACAATATCTCTAAAACTTTTGATGATAAAAAAGTAATAGATAATTTGGAATATACTTTGGCTAGACATGACAGAATAGGTATTATAGGTAAAAATGGTTTAGGTAAATCAACTTTAATAAATATACTTGACGGAAAAATCAAACCAGATAGTGGTGAAATAGAAATAGGTGAAACAGTTAAGATAGGTTGTTTCTCACAAGATGATTCCCATATGCACCCTGATATGAGAGCCATAGATTATATAAAAGAAGAAAGTGATTATATTACAACTGCTGATGGTAGCAAAATTACTGCTTCTCAAATGTGTGAAAAATTCTTATTTGATGGTACTATGCAATATACTTATATTAGAAAACTATCTGGAGGGGAAAGAAGAAGATTGCATCTTCTTAGAATTTTAATGTCTGCACCTAATGTTCTTTTGCTAGACGAGCCTACAAATGACTTAGATATAGAAACTTTAAATCGTCTTGAGGACTATTTAGATGAATTTAAGGGTGTAGTTATAACTGTATCCCACGATAGATACTTCCTTGATAGAATTTGTAATAAAATATTCGCTTATGAAGGTAGAGGGAAAATTCATATATATACAGGAAATTATAGTGACTATCTAGTATACAGAGAAAATGAGAATATAAAGTTTGAAGAATTTACTCAAAGTACTCCTAAGGAACAAAAAGTTAAAAAAGAAAAGCCAAAAAATGATAAAAAACTTAAATTCTCATTTAATGAACAAAGAGAATTTGATACTATCGATGATGATATTGCTTCTTTAGAGGAAAAAATCGAAAAACTTGAAGAAAGTACAAGTAAGTTTGCTACTAACTTTACAAAACTTCAAGAAATAATGGACGAAAAAGCAAAACTTGAAGAAGAATTAGAATATAAATATGAAAGATGGGAATATTTAAATAATTTGGCAGAAGAGATAGCTAATCAAAAATAAAATTTTCTTCGCTCATCTCGTGACGTCTAAGTCCTTGCTCTGCTTCGACTTATCCCGTTGCTTAAAATTATCATGGCGCCAACGTCTAAGTCCTTGCTCTGCTTCGACTTATCCCGTTGCTTAAAATTTAGTTTGGAGGTTTAGATAATGAGAATAATCGCCCATAAAGGCCTCAGTGGATTTTACCCGGAAAACACCATGTTGGCCTTTAAAAAATGTCTTAACTTAAACATATATGGAATAGAGCTAGACGTTCAAAAAACAAAAGATAACCAGATTGTCGTTATTCATGATGAAAAAGTTGATCGTACATTTAATGGTACTGGTTATATTAAAGATATGACTTTAAGTGAGCTTCAGTCTCTAAATTCCAATTTTAAAAATTATGAAAATAACAAAGACTGTAAAATCCCTACTCTAAAAGAGGTCCTGACATTATTTAAACCAACAGACTTTATAATAAATATAGAGCTTAAAAATAATAAAATAAAATATAAAAACTTGGAAGAAGATGTAATAAACTTAGTAAAAGAATTAAAAATGGAAAGAAGAGTTATTATATCTTCTTTTAGAATGAAAAGTCTTAATAAAGTAAAGGATCTTTGTCCTAAAATAACAAGGTCTTATTTAATAAGTGAAAGACTTTATAAATACAGACTTAAAAATATGATATTTTGTAAAGCTATAAAAAATAATTCTACTTATTTAAGCCCTAATTATATTATTGCAGATAAAAAATTTATTAATAAATGCCATAGAAGAGATATTAAAATTCTTTGTTATACTGTTAACACTATTGAAGAATATGAAAAACTATTAAAACTTAAGGTCGATGGAATATTTACGGATTTTCCTAATATTTTTCCTGCAATAAAGAAATAAATTACATATATCTAATTTAAATTTTACTTTTAAGAAAACCAACTGTATATACACATGTATTGACATAACCTCTCAGTAAATATAAAATAAGTTTATATTATATCGGGAGGTTTTATAATGGAAAAAATATTAGATAATTACAAAGCATTAGTTAACAACTTAGAAAATCTATGTGAAATTAAAATTAATGACTATGATTTAAATAAAACTGGATTATTTATAGTAGATATGAATAATGGATTTGCTAAAGAAGGTGCTCTATCTTCTCCAAGGGTAGAAAAAATAATAAAGCCAATAGCTGATTTTGGAAAATCAGTATCTTCTAAAATAAATACAATAGTAGCTTTTACAGATACTCATAATGAGGATGCTGTAGAACTGAAAAGTTATCCTACTCATTGTTTAAGGGGAGATAAAGAAAGTGAAGTAGTTGAAGAAATCCTGTCTATAGACAATATGGATATATTAGAAAAAAATTCTACCAATGGATTCTTTGTAATGGATATGGAAAAATATAAAAATTTAGATAATTTTATAGTTGTAGGATGTTGCACTGATATTTGTGTATATCAATTTGTACTGACACTAAAAACATACTTCAATCAAAATAATTTAGATAAAAATATTATAGTTCCTATGAATTTAATTGAAACTTATGATATAGATATGGTTCATAGTGGTGATTTTTTAAACACTATTTTCTTAAATAGTATGATTCAAAACGGAATAAATGTAGTCAAAAAAATTTTAATATAGTTTCATTAAAATAAAAAGGTGTCTTTTTTAAAGTGAAATAACACCTTTTTATTTTAATTGCAAGTTAAGCTACTATATTGTTAGTAAGTGTCATACTTAACAATACAAGGCCAAGAAAAATATTTATAATTCCTAAAGTACAATCTTCACATTCAGTGTTTACTAATATTTCTGTAAATCCAGTGTAAAATAAACCTGCTATACATAAACATGAAATAATTAAAATAGTTGGTATGCCAAAAACATAAACGTCATTAATTCCTAGAAATAGTGCGAAAAACAATAATAAAATACCTATAACAACTTTTAATTTCATTTTCTACTCCTCCATTCCCCCTTTATACCCCTATTGTATTTCACTTCTATTAATAAATCCATAAGATTTAAAATTTTCTGTAAATATTTAATGTTAATTTCCTTATACGTAAAAAATACACTTCTAATGAAGTGTATTTTTTAATAATCGTACTCTTTGCAATTTTCACATATAATTACTTTTAATTTATTATTATACATACTTTTATATGATAATAATAATTCATTTAATTGAGCATCCACTAGGTTTATAGAACCTTCACTAATTAGAATAACCTTTTCTTTTTCAATAATTATTTTTATATCGTTTACTTCATCTTTTAAAAAAGTTGTTATTAATTCCTTATTTTCTAAATCACTATTATACTTCTTATAAAAATCAGAATTTTTATCTATATCATTATATTTTTTTTCATTTACGGTATTTATTGTACTTTGTGTATTATTTGTAGGATTAAGTTTACTTAAGTCATCAAAACTTAGTTTATTAGGGTTTAATCCTAGGTTTTTTATTTGTTGATCTAATTCTGCTGGATCTACACCATATCTTTCCATTAATTTATTTTGCATCTTCATAAATTTTTCTTGAGATATATTATTTTCTCTCATATATTCATATATTTTAGATGTAAACTGAGACATGGTCATACTTCCGTTTGCTACAGAGAAATATAAATCATACATATAATTTTCAAATTTATCCACATCACTGTCTTTCACTTTATTCTTTAATTCGTTAAAATCAATTATTCTATCATCAGACATGTTAATTCCTCCTGCCAAAATTATACTTAATAAGAATTATACCACACTTATTAAAATATACATAATATAAAAAGAAATGTGGTGATTATTTTGTCGTTTCGTCTATTTCTTGTTTTCGCTATATTATTATTATTGGTTACTCCCCAAAATAAATCTTCTTAAGGATAGTTTTACTATCCTTAACTTATATTTTTCTTATCTTTATTTGATTTTCATTACAATTAAGATAACAACTCATATTTAAAGGTATTGTAACCATAGGTATACAATGACCAGATTTCAAATTATATATTGCTGGTTTTTTATTTTTTTGGGCAATTTCTTTAAGTATATCTAAAATTCCTTCATCATTTTGAAATGCTTTCTTACAATTTGTAAATTCACCAAATATTATTCCATTGCAATCATTAAATTTCCCCGCCATCTGTAGATGATTTAACATTTTATCCACTTTATAAGTATATTCTCCTATTTCTTCAATAAATAGTATTTTATTTTTAGTATTTATCTCATACTCAGTCCCCAAGGTTGAAACAATTATAGATAAATTCCCTCCTGTTATTGATCCTTCACAACAACCGCCATATAAAGATATTAATTTTTCATTAGATGGATTTTCAACTAATAATTCTTCTTTGAAATTTAATGCTTTTATCAATGAGCTATAAGTAAAATCATCCCATTTTTTTATACTTGCCGCCATGATTCCATGATAAGTAACCAAATTAGAAATCTGGTTTATAGCTATATGAAGAGCTGTAATATCAGAAAATCCCACAAATACCTTTGGATTATCTCTAATTATAGTAAAGTCTATTAAATTAAGAATCCTAGCACAACCATATCCTCCCCTAATGCAAATAATAGCGTCTACATCCTTATCTAAAAACATCCTTTCCAAATCTAATGCCCTCTCTTCATCTTTTCCACTTAAATATCCTTTATATGATAAATAGCAGCTCTTACCTATTTTAACTTTATAACCCAATCTATTTAATTCATATTTTATTTCTTCAATTTTTATATCTCTTAATGGTCCTGCTGGTGCAATCAACCCAATAGTATCTCCTTTTTCCAAAGCCTTTGGATATTTCATATTATCCCCCATTCCATAACATTTTACTTATTTATAAGCATTTTATACGAGTTCAAATCGTAATATTACTATAAG
>NZ_JANKBY010000231.1:0-5844 GCF_024621905.1 Terrisporobacter muris | reverse complement strand
ATCAGATTAGATAAAATTCTAATATATAAAAAATAATTAATTTAAAAATGAATTTTAAAAATACTTGATAAAACTAATTAAGAGAACTATTATTTAATTAAGTAAGTACTTAAATAAAAAAGAGGTATCCATGGAAACTTTAATAAAAGTGTTTAAGGCATTGAGTGACGAAACTAGATTGAAAATTTTAATGATAATATCTAGAAAAGTCATGTGTCAAAAAGGTATATCTAAACATTTACAAATTTCAGACTCCGCAGTTTCTCAGCATATTAAAATATTAAAAGAAGCAAATATTTTAACAGGATATAAAGAAGGATATTATGTTTTTTATAGAATTAATGAAGAGGTTTTTAATGAATGTATATTCTTTATGAAATTTATAAATGATGATAATCATAGTTTTATAGATATGACCAATATTGAACCTAATAGAAATTGTTGTGGTAATACTTGTAAAGGCAAGTCAAAATGTTGTAGAAAAAGGGAGGATTTAAAATGAAAATTTGTATACCAGTAGTAGAAAATAAGGGTATGGAAAGTAGTCCATATAATCACTTTGGGTCAGCTCCAAAATTTTTAGTTGTAAACTTAGATGGTGAGGAAATTGAAGTAATAGATAATGGTGATTTAGATCATGAGCATGGAAAATGTCAACCATTGAAAGCATTAGCTAACAAATCTGTAGATGTTGTTATAGTAAGAGGTATAGGTGCAGGAGCAATATCTAAATTAAACAGCATGGGAACAAAAGTATTTAAAGGTGTTGAAGGAAACGTAAAAGAAAACCTTGAATTACTAAAAGAAAATAAATTAATGGAATTTACAGTTAATAATGGATGTAATCATCATGACTGTGGAAATCACTAGAAAATAAAAAAACATCTTGAAACTAATATTAGTTTCAAGATGTTTTTTTATTTAAATTTACTCTATGGTCTTAATATTTTTCTTACACTCTTCAATTTTATCATAAAAAGTACTTAATGTTTCCTCTAGCTGATTAATATCAATATCAGAAATATCATAGTTTAAAAACAAATTTTCTACATCTGTTGTCAAAGAAGTAATGGTATTATTTAAATTTAAAAACTTATTAAAATTATCAAGTTTTATAGCTTTTTTAAATTTGCTTAAATCTTTTTTTATGAATGAAACTATTTCAATTTCTTTACTAAAGATACCCTTACCTAATGGATAAGGTTCAATTCTTTGTAAAAAGTATTGATTTTTATGATTGATATTATAAGTATAAGTTATATCCAAATCATCAATTTTAAACTTAATAAAATATAAATAACCTTTAACTTTTGTTATTTTTGTAGCACCAATTTGTCTTAATAATATTTCAATAGAATCACCTTTTGTACTATATGTATCTATGATCGTCATTACATCACCATCCCCATTAATATCTTAATAATAAATATATGGTTGAAATAAAAATTGTTAGCAACATGACTGGAAAGCCAAGTTTAAAATATTTTTTAAAGGAAATATCATATCCATGTTTTTCACCAATATTAGCTAAGACAACATTGGCTGAAGCTCCTATTAATGTTCCATTTCCGCCAAGACAAGCACCTAAAGATGTTGCCCACCAAAGTGGCATTACATTCATACCTTGAGACTCCATAGTAAGTATTAAAGGAATGAGTGTAGCTACAAATGGTATATTATCAAGGAAAGATGATATTATAGCTGAAATCCATAATATTATACACATTGTATAAGTAGTATTTCCTTTAGTTAGGTTTATTAGTAATTGTGCAAGGCTATCTATGACACCACACTCTGAAAGTCCGCCTACAACTATAAATAATCCTACAAAAAATATTATAGTACTCCATTCCACACTGCTTATTATTTCATTTGCATCTTGCTTACCTATAATTAACATAATACATGCTCCAGATAAAGCAATTATAGAAGATTCTATATTTAATTTGCTATGAAAAATAAATCCTAATAATATTAAGAATAATACACAGATACTCTTATAAAGTAGAGATTTATCCTGTATAGCTTTTTCTTCATCAAGAGAAGTAATACATGCCTCATTAGCCATATTAGAAATATCTTTTTTATATATAATTTTAAAGCATATAATTATTGAAATTAAAATAATTATAACAATAGGGCCAAGATTAATAATAAAATCAGAAAAACTTAAATTAGCAGCACTACCAATCATGATATTTGGAGGGTCACCTATTAATGTAGATGTACCACCAACATTAGATGCAATTATTTCTGTCATAAGAAAAGGAATTGGATTAACGTTAAGTATCTGACATATTACAATAGTCATAGGTCCCACAAGTAATACTGTAGTTACATTATCTAGTAATGCAGACAATACGGCTGTAATAAGAATAAAATAAATCATTATTCTCCAAGGATTACCTTTAGATTTTTTTGCAGTATAAATAGCAATATATTCAAATAAACCAGAATTTTTAACTATGGATACTACAATCATCATACCTATTAGCACGCCAATAGTATTGAAGTCTATATGTGAAATAGCTTTGTCTAAAGTTAAAACATTGGTAATTATCATAAGGACTGCACCACTAATAGCAGCTACAGTTCTATCTATTTTTTCTGTGATTATAGATAGTATTACTGCTGTAAAAATTAAAATTGATATAATTTGAGTATTCATAAAATCACCTCCATACTCATTAAGTAGTTAGAAAAACTAGCTATATTGATATTAGCATAAATTTCCAAAAAAGTTAATTAAAAAAAACTAACTTTAGATTGTTATTATATTAATTAAGTAAAAATGAAATATACAAATATTTTTTTATGGTTTTATATGAAATGATTAAAGATTTTAAAAGTTAATGTATATACAAATAAAGAAAGGTAAAAATATTATTTTATTGGTAAAAATAGATATGATTGCTTTGTATTATAAAAAAATGTTAATATTTATGATGGGGGATATGGAGTTATTAAACAACTTTGTTAATACGGTTAATGAGTATTTATGGGGCCTTTAAGATTTAAATAATAAACTTGTATTAAGGAAGGTATTTAGGATATAATTATTAACAAACACAAGTTCGCATATAGGAGATGAAATATGTATAAAAAACCTATAGAAATATTGGAAAAATATTTTGGATATAAAGAGTTTAGAAGAGGACAAGAAGATATAATTAATTCTATATTAAGTAAAAAAGATGTAATTGCAATAATGCCAACAGGCGGAGGAAAGTCATTATGCTATCAAATTCCAGCACTTCTGCTAGATGGTATTACCATAGTTATATCACCCTTAATATCTTTAATGAAAGATCAAGTAGATACATTAAATTCAATGAATATTAAATCATCATATATAAATAGTTCTTTATCAGATAACAAAATAAAAGACATATTAAATGGCGTGTACAATAATGAGTACAAAATTATATATGTGGCACCAGAAAGATTAGATAATTATGAATTTATAAATTCCATTAAAAAAGCTAATATAAGTCAAATTGCAGTGGATGAGGCGCATTGTATATCACAATGGGGGCATGATTTTAGAAAAAGTTATACTAAAATATATGATTTTATTTATGACTTAGAAAAAAGACCTATAGTTACAGCTTTTACTGCAACGGCATCTACTAAAGTAAAAGAAGATATAATAAAAAACTTAAGATTACAAGATTATAAAGAGTATAGTACAGGGTTTAATAGAGATAACTTGGAGATTGATATAGTTAAAAACTGTAACAAAAAAGAATATATACTAAATTATATTGAAAAGAATAAAGAAAGTAGTGGAATTGTATATGCAGCTACGAGAAAATCTGTTGAAGCTATTTATGAAAGTCTAAAAAGGAGAGATTATTCTGTTGCAAAATACCACGGTGGACTTAGTAATGAAGAAAGACAACATTATCAAGAGTTATTTGTAAATGATGAAAAAAATATAATGATAGCAACAAATGCATTTGGTATGGGTATAGATAAAAGTAATATTAGATGGATTCTTCATTATAACATGCCACAAAGCATAGAAAATTACTATCAAGAAATAGGTAGAGCGGGAAGAGATGGAGAAAAGAGTAAATGTACTTTATTATTTTCACCACAAGATATACAAACACAAAAACTACTTATTGATTCGGGCATATCTAATATGGAAAGAAAACAAAGCCAGTATATTAAATTACAACAAATAATAGATTTAGTATACAGTAATGATTGTTATAGAAAAAATATTTTAAATTACTTTGGAGAAGAGTTTGAAAATAAATGTGATAACTGTAGCAACTGTTTAAATAGAGGCATCATGGTGGACAAGAGTGAAGATGCAATGAAGGTAATATCATGCATTATTAGAATGAAGAGAAGTTATGGTATCAATATGATTGTGGATGTACTAAGAGGATCTAAAAATAAAAAAGTTATAAATTTAGGTTTTAATACTTTATCTACATATGGTATTATGAAAAACTATAAAAGTGAAGATTTGAAAATATTTATTAATACTTTAATATCTCATGGGTATTTGGATATGGTAGAAAGTGTTTCAGGTAATAATTCTTTTGCTACTATTAGAATTAATAATATGTCTAAAGAAGTAATAAAAGGAAATAAAAAGGTAATGTTATATGAAATTACTTCACAAGAAGATGAAAAAGAAGTTAACTATCTATATGATAAATTGAAAGAGATAAGAGCTATTGTTGCTAAGGAAAATAAGATTGCACCGTATATGGTATTTTCAGATTCAACTTTGATGGAGATGAGTAAAAAATATCCTAGTAATAAAGAGGAAATGCTACTTATATCTGGTGTGGGAGAAGTTAAATTTGATAAATATGGTGAAAAATTCATTGAAGAAATAAAAATATATATAAATGAAAATAATGTGGAAATAAGTCAGATAAATTATGAAAATGATAATTTAAAACAATATGATGAATTTTTATATGTAAATAGTAATAAAGAACTTTACGATAGACTAAAGGAGCTTAGAGCCTTTTATGCTAAAAAAGAAAATACTATTTTTTATAAAATATTATCTAAAAATACGTTAAAAGAAATAAGTGGAAGATATCCAGTAAATGAAAAGGAATTATTAGATATTAGTGGAATAGGATCAGTGAAATATAATAAATATGGTGAAGCTATTATTAAGGTTGTGAAGGAATACTTAGAAGAAAAAAATATGAATCCTAAATGGCAAGAAAAAGATAAGCTTAAGATAGTTATAGATGGAGATAATCGTAAGAATAATGAAATAGCTTTAGACTTACTTAACCAAGGTAAAGATTTGAATGATGTAAGTTTAGATGTTGAAGTATCTCAAGCTACCTTATTAAATTATGTTAATGATTATATTTTAGAAGGAAATGTTTTGAATTTTGATTTAGAATTAAATGAATATTACAGTGATAATGAAAAAAATTTGATTTTAAAAGCTATTGATGAGTGTAAAAGTCAAAATTTAAATTTAATCAAAAAAATACTTCCACATACCATTAAATATGAAAGTATTATGGCGGTAATAATTGAAAATAATTTGAATTTGTCAGATAAAAAGAAGGAATTATGTTAGAGATTATAGAATAGGTTATATTATTAATTATACTTATGGGTGGGGGCTTAATATGGAGAGATGGAAAAAACTTAATGTTTTTGTAAGTTTAGGCGGTCTAGCATTTTTTATAATCAGTTTACTTTTTGTGAAATATAATCCTTTAATTCTTTGTTTAGCGGCCTTTGGACTTGGTGTTGCATGGAAAGGATTTAAGAATATTTATAAAAATGTAGAACCACCGAATATGGAAAAAGTAACAGATCCTTATGATAATAACATAATAAAAAGTA
>NZ_JANKBY010000230.1:0-5874 GCF_024621905.1 Terrisporobacter muris | reverse complement strand
ATAAATTATCAAAATTTGTTATAATAAAAATAAATGGAATTTTTAGGAGGATACATAATGATAATAACTACTATAAACAATGTACCAGGAAAAGAAATAAAAGAAGTCTATGGTTTTGTATCAGCAAGTACTGTTAGAACAAAAAACATAGGAAAAGATATAGGCGCTAGTTTTAAAACTTTAGTTGGTGGAGAAATAAAAGCTTATCAAGAAATGATGGAAGAGGCTAGAAAAATTGCCGTAGGAAGAATGGTTGACAAAGCTGAATCTATGGGTGCAAATGCTATTATAGGTATGCAAATAAGTACTTCTGCTGTTATGGCTGGAGCAAGTGAAGTTATTGCTTATGGAACAGCAGTTTTAATAGAGGAGTAGTATATAAGGGGAGCATATTGATGAATATGATTATCTTTGGTATCTTTACGCTATTTTATGGAGCTATAATAATTGGCTCAATAATTTTACTTATTGTAAAAGTTATTGAAAGACAAAGAGAGAAAAAAGAAGAAAATTTAGATAAATACGATAAATATTAAGGTTTATAGCATAAAAATTTTAGGTTTTTATGCTATTTTTTATGAAAATATTTGAATTAATTCACTTTAAGTAATATTATATAATTAAATAGAAAATTATAGGAAATTTATAAGCAAAGAGGGTAACTAAATGAAAGACAGCTATTTAAGAGAAATAGACTATCTTAGAATTTCTCTTACAGATAAATGTAACTTAAGGTGTGTTTATTGTAAGGAGGAAGACGAGATAGCTGAAGAAGAATCTGTTAATAATATACTAAGTTTCGATGATTATAAGTTTATAATAAAGAGTTTTAAGGAGCTTGGTGTAAATAAAATAAAATTTGTAGGAGGAGAGCCGATTTTATATCCTTACTTAAAAGACTTAATTTATTTTGCTAAACATGAGTGTAATATAGAAGATGTATCTATTACAACCAATGGTCAGAACTTCAGTGAAAAAGCATTGGAATTGAAAAATAGCGGTCTTGATAGAGTAAATTTAAGTATAGACTCTCTAAAAGAGTATAAATATAATGCAGTAACTAGAGGTGGTAGTTTAACAGAAGCACTAAATGCTCTAAATACATGCATAAGACTAAAACTACCAGTAAAAATAAACTGTGTTCTTATAGATGAATTCAACACAGATGAGGTGTATGACTTTATTAGGCTGACAAAATATCATAATGTGGATGTAAGATTTGTAGAACTTACACCGTGGAATGGAAATAAAAGACTTTATGATTTAAGTTATGTAAATGCAAAAGAATTAATAGAAAATCTAGAAGATATTAATATTTTAGGATTTGAGGTAGAGTCTAACGCGAAATATTATAAAATGGAAAAATTAAAAGGAAGAGTAGGAACAATAGCACCAATTAGTGACTGTTTTTGTAAAAACTGTAATAAAATGATGATTACTCATGATGGATTTATAAGACTTTGTCTTCATGCAGATGAAGAAATAGATTTAAGGGAATTTTTACACAAACCAATAATGTTTAAAGAAGTAATAAAAGAAATATTAAAAGAAAAACCAAGGAATCATACATTAATTTGATACTTATTAAGTAATTCATATATTATTAATGAAAAAATTAAATATAAAAATAGCTAGAGTATTTGAAGCAAAATAAACCTAGCTATTTTTATATACATATATTTATTCATAAGATATGGTAAACTTAAGTTTGCTCCAATTTTTCAAATAATAATTATAAACTTGATGTATTAATGGTTCATAGTCAAAAAACACTTTACTTGTTTCAATTTTTTTTTCTGAAATTCGTTTGTATTCTCCTACCCAATATGGCTCTTGAAAGTAAACAGTCAAATCTGCACATACTTCCTTCATTAATATACCTCCTAAAGTTTATCAATTGATTTATATATAATTATTCAATTTATAATTTGACTATGACTAAATGAAAGAATTTTTAGAAGATTATATAAATTTACAACAGACAATATGTTCTTCATCTTTACCGTTATTATCAACTACAACTAGATATTCTTTATAATGGGCATTGTGTGGTCTTAAATACTTGCAAGATTTAACTAAATCATTATCTTCTAAATATAATAACTCATGATCTTTTAAAAACTTTCTATTTATAAGTTCCATTATTTCTTCCACAAAATCACCTCCTAAAAAATATATACCCAATATTTTACATTCTTAATAATTTGAGATTGAAATTAAAAAAGAATAGGAAGTTATAATTAAGAGTAAAATAATATAATAATGCTTAAAATATTAAAAAAATATTTAACATTCTCTTAACAATCATTTAACCTTTCTTTAACCAAAGGGTTATAAAAATGTAATATTATAGCATGGTAGCTTAAATATTAAATATATGTTAAATGAAAAACATAATTGTTAAATATGTATTACAAAATGAAATATACATATAAAAAATGGGATGATAATCATTAGATATAACTTAAGGAGGAAAGAGTTTTGGAAATAGCAATAAGCCTGTTAGGCGGTCTGGGATTATTCCTATATGGAATGAATTTAATGGCAGAAGGCCTGCAAAAAGCAGCAGGAGACAAACTAAAAAGAATAGTAGAAAAGTTAACTAGTAACACAGTTATGGGTGTTATAGTAGGGACAGTAGTAACAGCAATTATACAAAGTTCATCTGCAGCAACAGTAATGGTTGTTGGTTTTGTAAATGCAGGAATAATGAATTTAACTCAAGCAATAGGTGTTATAATGGGAGCTAACATAGGAACAACTGTTACAGCTCAAATAGTATCATTTAAATTAGAAGCAATAGCACCAGTTGCTCTAGGTATTGGTATAATATTATATTTATTTAGCAAAAAGCAAAGAACAAAAGAATTTGCAACAATACTTTTAGGATTTGGTATCTTATTTACAGGTATGGAATTTATGAAAGATGCAGTTAAACCTTTAGCTGAATATGAAGGATTTAGACAATCATTAATTTACTTTGGTAAGCATCCATTACTTGGAATTCTTGCAGGTTTTGCTATAACAGGTATAATACAAAGTTCGTCAGCTTCAATGGGTATGCTTATAGCACTTGCTTCACAAGGGTTAATACCACTTAGTGCAGCACTTCCAATATTATACGGAGATAACATAGGAACTTGTGTAACTTCATTAATATCAAGTATAGGTGCATCTAGAAATGCTAAACGTGCAGCTACAATGCATTTAACTTTTAACGTTATAGGTACTTTAATATTTGTTTTAGTTTTAAATTATCCAATAACTAAGTTTGTAACATGGTTAGATCCAACTGATGCAGCTAGACAAATAGCAAATGCACATACTATATTCAACGTAGTAAACGTATTAATTTTATTACCATTTGCAAAATATATAGTTAAATTAGTATTAAAAATGATGCCAATAACTGAAGAAGAAAGTGAAGCAACAGTTAGAACTAAATATTTAGATGAAAGAATACTTCAAACTCCATCTATAGCTCTTGGAAATACAATGAAAGAAGTTATAAGAATAGGTGATAAAGCAAACCATGCATTAGAAGCGTCTATGGACTCTTTATTAAATAAATCAATGGAATCTGTTAAGAAAACAGAAAAATATGAAGAAATAGTAAACATATTACAAAAAGACATATTAAATTATTTGTTAAAACTTTCTAAGTCACCACTTAATGATGAAGAAAGAAATAAAGTTGACTTATTATTTAACACAGTTAATGATATAGAAAGAGTATCTGACCATGCTGAAAATATATCTGAATTATCTAAAATAGCAATAGAAAAAGATTTACAATTCTCTCAAAGTGCTATTGAAGAAATGACTAATATATACACTAAATCGCAAGAAAACTTCAAAACAGCATTAAAATGTTTAGAAGAAGATAATAAAGAAATGGTATCTAAAATTTACAAAGTAGAAGATGAAGTAGATGCCCTTGATAAACTTTATAAGAAAACTCACATGGAAAGATTAAATAAAGGAAAATGCACAATTGATTCTGGAGTACTGTTCTTAGATTTACTAACAAATTTAGAAAGAGTATCAGATCACTCATGTAATATAGCTAATCAAGTTAAAGCAAACTAATAAAAAAGTTGTCTCTTATGAGACAACTTTTTTTATAGAGTAACGAATATATATGATTGCTAAAAGATATATCTTTGGTAATATGAAGTGGACCTCCCACACAATAGCTTAAGATGATTTGCTGATATATTGTTCAAATGAAGTGAAATTTTTATTGAATTTTAATTTTTATTAAATCACCATTATATCTTTCTAAATTAGCAATTTCGCCCGTTAGATTATAATTAAATGAGTCTAAAAGGGATTTTATCATTTTTTGTGTATCAACGATTTCTTCTTCAAATAAGAAAAAATCCAAAGCATTATTTTTTATTAGTTTTTTAACAAAGTCAACAGGCAGATTTAATTTAATTTTATCGCCTGTATGAGAGTTTATATTTATGATAACTAATCTATCATTATAGTTTTTTATGGTAGCAGCCATATTTATCCTCCTTTACATAGAAAAACTTTCTCTATTTATTAATTTATATTCATAGAGTGATGTATTTTATAACAAAATATAAATACTTGAAAAATAAATGAAAGTGTGCTAGAATTAATTGTCAACATTATTTTAAGGAGTTGTGAGTCAGTGTTAAATTATATCAAATTTGCTCTATTTCAAATTTTTGGATTTTTATTATCCATACCAGAGTTGATAAAACTAAAGTACAATGAGAAAAAATATAGTAGTATTGAAAAATTTAGATTCGTAAAGAATCATGCTAAAAGATCTCTTGATTTAGTAAAGATAAAGATAAAAGTTATAGGTAAAGAAAAAGTACCGAAAGAAGAGGTTTTATTTGTATCAAATCATGCTAGTATGTTAGATAGCTATATCTTAGTTTCCAGCATAGTAAAGCCAGTTGGAGTTATAATTGCTGATGTGCCTACTTGGAGACATATACCAATTGTGAGCCATTGGCTAAATTTAATGAAGTGTGTTTTTATAAATAGAGAAAACAACAGAGAAGGAATGAAAAGTATAATTAAAGCATCAGAGAATATTAAGATGGGGCAAAGTATGGCAGTATTTCCTGAAGGAGACCTAACTTGGGTAAAAGATCCCGATGCTTTAATTTCTGATTTTAAACCAGGATCTTTAAAAATTGCGTATAAGGCAAAATGCCCTATAGTTCCTATGGTAATAAAAAACTCTAGAAGCACTTACGAAGGCTATGAACCAGTGGGGAAAATAAAATCAGGAAATGTGGAAGTTGAGTATCTAGATCCTATATATGATCATATTGAAAATCCGAAGATAAAAACTGCAGAACTAGCAGAAAGAATAAAAGAAAAAATGATTTGTGCCATGGAAATGAACATGAATTAAAAAAAGAGAGGAAAGCCTCTCTTTTTTTTAATGTTTTAATCTAAATGTATCACAAACTGCATTTTTCATATTAATAAGAACATGACTTGCATTACAAGCACCTTGAATATTATATGTACAGTTTTTTGCACTACAAGATATACTTTGAGTATTAGTAAGAGTATCATCACTTACAGAGTTTGTAAAATTAGCTTCAGCTTTGTTTATGAAACTTTCGCAGTAAGTTTCTGGAGTAACAGTAGCCTCAAAGCCTTCTACTTTTATATGTGAAGCATAACAATAACCAGTTTTATTATAAGCACAATTTGAAACAAGGCAATTTAAATTGCTATTCATAATGTACCTCCTTCATAATATTTACTTTATTATTATTATGATATTTTTTATAAATTTAATACAAATATGATGATTTAAGATATCTTATAATTAAAAATAAAGCTAATTAGTAAAAGCATTAAATAGATAATAGA
>NZ_JANKBY010000022.1:0-24683 GCF_024621905.1 Terrisporobacter muris | reverse complement strand
ATACCTATATAGGAATAATACGGGGGTAAAAATGATAAAGAAAAAATTTAAAAAATATTCAATTTCTTTTTTAGCAGGAGTTATGATAAGTAGCTTCTTTGCAATATCATCAACAACTAATGCTAAGGAAATAATCAATACAAAAGCATCATATGAAAAAGTAATTTCAAGAGGAAGAGCCACTATAGATGGTGTTAGTGTAAGAAGTATCAACTCTGCCAGTGGAAAATACTTAGGCAGCCTTTACACTGGTGACAAGGTGGAAATATTACAAAAAACAAGTAATGGTTGGTACAAAATCAAGTACAAAAATTCTTATGCCTATGTAGGTGATGATTTTATAAAACTTAATGGGACAAAAGCTATAGACAATGTTTTAAATACAGGAACAGTTTATAATGCAACAAAATTAACAGTAAGAGAAAGTTGCTCAACCAATTCAAAGTTTTTAGGATATTTACCAAAAGGGACAAAAGTGGAGATTGTAAGATCCACTTCAACAAACTGGCACAAAATAAAATATAAAAACTCTTATGCTTATGTAAAAGGCAATTATATAAAACTTACTTCAAGCTCCAAAGTAACTAATAGAGGAACTGTTAGTTCTACTACTTTAAGTGTGAGAAAAAGTGCATTAACTTCATCAACTAAATTGGGAACCTTAAGTAAGGGTGCTAGAGTTCAAATAGTACAAAAACAGTCAAATGGATGGTATAAAATAAAATACAAAGATTCATATGGATATATCAGTAGTAAATATGTGAAGTTAAGCAATTCAAACACAAATGATAGAAAAAATTTAAATGACTTCTTATTTGTAGGAGATTCCTTCACTGCAAGAATGGAAAATACAATAAAGAGTAAAAATGAAATGGTTTATGTTCATGCCCAAGGGGGGAGTAGACCATCTTATTGGCTAGACAAAGTAGATGAAATGCCTGATAAAAATAATATAGATAGTGTATCTCTGTTAATTGGAGTAAATGGGATAACTGTACCCACAAACATAAGGGATACAAAGGCGCTTATAAATCAATTAATAGTAAAATATCCAGACAAAACCATTTATGTTCAAAGAGTATTCCCTGTGGGAAAAAACTTTACAGGGGGGAATAGTACAACATACAACAAAGCTATTAATGAGTACAATAAACAACTAAAAGAGTTTTGTTCAACAAAGTCGAATGTAAAAATCATAGATGCTACGAAAGGTTTTATTGATAGTAAAGGATACCTTACTAGCACTACTGATGGATTACATATAGATAACTCTAAAGGAATCCAATTCTATAATAATATTTTCAGTGCTATAAAAAGTGCAGAGAAAAAGTAAATAAAAAACTAGTTTGCTCTTAGCGATGGAACTTCTTGCAATGCAATAGCATTTTTTTAATTGTAAGGAAATTATATGTTATCTGTTCTGTGGATAACGTATAATTTCTAACTTTGTTATTTGAGCAACGGGCGAAGCCGTTGGCGATATGAAGTGTTTCGCAGACACGTCGCTCAGGCGAAGCGAATTTTTTATGCAGTATCTTAAATCAATACATAATGGAAACTAAATAATAAAGTTTTTTTAGTATGTAATAAATATTGCTTACGCTTTCTTTACTACATCCTTTTTATTACAATAATAGATAAAGTGTAAGTTAGACAAAATCAACGCACAGGGGGAGAAATATGTATTACATAGGTATAGATTTAGGGACTTCAGCAGTAAAATTATTATTAATGGATGGTAGTGGAAAAGTGTGTAACATAGTATCAAAAGAATACCCACTATACTTTCCACAACCAGGATGGTCAGAACAAAAACCAGAAGACTGGTATGCACAAACTATGACAGGTTTAAAAGAATTAATAAAAGATGTAGATAAAAGCCAAGTAGCTGGAATAAGCTTTGGTGGTCAAATGCACGGACTTGTTATCTTAGATGAGAATGATGAAGTAATAAGACCTGCACTTCTTTGGAATGATGGAAGAACAAAAGAAGAATGTGATTATTTAAATGAAGTAATAGGTAAAGAAACCTTATCAAAATATACAGCCAATATATCTTTCACAGGATTTACAGCACCTAAAATTTTATGGATAAAAAATAAAGAGCCAGAAAACTTTGCAAAAATTAATAAGATAATGTTACCTAAGGATTATATTGCTTACAAATTAAGCGGTGTTCATTGCACAGATGTATCGGATGCTTCAGGAATGTTAATTTTTGACGTAGAAAATAGATGCTGGTCAAAAGAAATGATAGATATTTGTGGAATAAAAGAAGAACAACTAGCAAAAGTGTTTGAAAGTTATGAAATTGTTGGAAATATAACTGATGAGATAGCAAAAGAATTAGAAATACCTAATACAGTAAAAGTTGTGGCAGGAGCTGGAGACAATGCAGCAGCAGCCATAGGTACAGGTACTGTAGGAGATGGAATGTGTAACATATCTCTTGGAACTTCGGGAACAATTTTCATATCTTCTAAGAAATTTGGTGTTGATTCAAATAATGCTCTTCATTCATTTGATCATGCTGATGGAAACTATCATTTAATGGGATGTATGCTAAGTGCAGCATCTTGCAATAAATGGTGGAGTGAAGAAATTTTAAATACAAAAGACTATGCAAAGGAACAAGAAAATATAAATAATCTAGGAGAAAATAATGTTTATTTCTTACCATATTTAATGGGAGAAAGATCACCTCACAACAATCCAAATGCTAGAGGAACTTTTATTGGAATGAGCATGGACACTTCTAGGAGCGATATGACTCAAGCAGTACTTGAAGGTGTTGCATTTGCTCTTAGAGATTCTCTAGAAGTTGCAAAATCACTTGGTATAAATATTCAAAGAACTAAGATTTGTGGTGGAGGTGCAAAAAGTCCTCTTTGGAAAAAGATTATAGCAAATGTACTTAATTTAAAAGTAGATATGATAGAAAGTGAAGAAGGACCAGCTCTAGGAGGGGCAATACTTGCAGCTGTTGCTTGTAAGGAATTTAAAAGTATAGAAGATGCAGTTAACAAATTAGTAAAGGTTACAGAAACGATAGAACCAGATGCAGAGTTAGTTGAAAAATATGAGGAAAGATATAACAAGTTTAAACAAATATATCCAACGGTTAAAAACTTATACAATAAGTTATTATAAGTAAAAATATACTGTAAAACTTATTCACATTATGTGTTAATTGGTAAGATATATAATTGTACTACTAAATATATAATGTGATATATTATGTCTAAGAAAAAACAAATGTATATTATAATAGATTTTTAATAAACCCGCCCAAGTAGACAATATATATAGTTTACTTAGGTGGGTTTTAAATTTTTCTATCTTTCTATATGTAATAATATAAAAAATTTCTTGACCTAGAGTTAACTCCAAGTACTATTATTAAATTGAAAGTAAGTTATGCATAATTTATATAACTTGAAAAGAATAATAATTTAAATTAAATAGAGACAAATTTTAGGGGGAAAAATAATTATGAGTAAAAAAGTTTTGATTTTGTCAGGAAGTCCTAGAAGGAATGGAAATTCAGATATACTATGTGATGAATTTAAAAAGGGTGCTGAAGCAAGTGGAAATGAAGTAGAAAAAATTTTCATAAGAGATAAGAATATAAATCATTGTACAGGTTGTTATGCTTGTAGTAAAGGTGGAAAATGTGTTCAAAAAGATGACATGGCAGAGGTTCTACAAAAAATGATTGATGCAGATGTAATAGTTATGTCAACACCTGTATATTTTTATACAATGGATGGGCAGATGAAAACTTTAATTGATAGAACTGTTGCTAGATATACTGAAATAGCTAACAAAGAATTTTATTTTATAGCTACTGCAGCTGTAAATAATGAAAAATTAATGGAGAGAACAATTGATGGATTTAGAGGATTTACTGATTGTTTAGATGGAGCAAAAGAAAAAGGAGTTATTTATGGAAAAGGTGCTTGGGAAGTGGGAGAAATAAAAGGAACTAAAGCAATGAAAGAAGCTTACGAAATGGGAAAAACGGTTTAATGAAATGGAAGGAAGATATTTATGACAATTACTGAAGTAAGCAAAAAATATGGTTTATCTGCAGATACATTGAGATATTATGAAAGAGTAGGTTTGATTCCTAAGGTAAATCGTAATAAAAGTGGTGTAAGAGATTATACTCAGGAGGATTGTAACTGGGTAGAGTTTATAAAGTGTATGAGGGGTGCAGGACTTCCTATAGAAGTTTTAATAGATTATGTTTCGATGTTCCAACAAGGAGACTCTACTATTGATGCTAGAAAAGAATTGCTAGTAGATCAACGAAAAGTTTTAGCGAAAAAGATTGAAGATATGAATAAGACTTTAGCACGTTTAGATTATAAAATTGATTTATATGAAAAAGGCTTGATGATGAGTGAAAAAGATTTAAGAGAAAAACATAAATAAGTAATCAGGTTTTAAAGTGTCTAGTTATTAAGTAATTAGACACTTTATTCATGCTTATTTACAATATATTTTGAATTCATATTTACTTAAAAGAATAGTATCTATTATGTGAAAATAAATAATTAGGGGGAAAAAAGAATGAAAAAATTAGGATTTGGTCTTATGAGATTACCACTTATAGATGAAAATGACCAAGGGAGTATAGATATAAGTAGATTTACGTATATGGTAGATGAATATTTAAAAAATGGATTTACTTACTTTGACACAGCATATCCTTATCATAATGGAAATAGTGAAACAGCATTTAGAGAAGTAGTAGTAAAAAGATATCCTAGACAAGCTTATACAATTACAAACAAATTACCAATGTTTAATATTAATGATGCATCTCAAATTCCAGAAATATTTGATAATCAGTTGGAGAAATGTGGAGTAGATTATTTTGACTATTATTTACTTCATGGTCTTGATGAAAAGACTTATTTTCAATCAGAAGAAATGAAAGCATTTCAATTTGTTTTGAAGAAAAAATCAGAAGGTAAAATAAAACATATTGGACTGTCTTTCCATGATAGCGCTGACGTGCTTGATAAAATTCTTACACAACACTCTGAAATGGAATATGTTCAACTACAAATTAATTATATAGATTGGGAAGATGATGTGGTTCAATCAAAGAGATGTTATGAGGTGGCAAAAAAACATAATAAACCTGTAATTGTGATGGAACCAGTTAAAGGTGGCTCATTAGCCAATATTTCAAAAGATGCAGAAATGCTATTTAAAAAGGAGAATGAACAGTATTCAATAGCATCATGGGCAATAAAATATGCAGCATCTCTTGATAATGTAATGGTGGTTCTAAGTGGAATGAGTAATGAAGAGCAGCTTATGGACAATATGAGTTATATGAAAGATTTTCAACCTCTAAATGAAAAAGAATATGAAGTGATTGAAAATGCTAAGGAAATAATAAAATCTAATATAGCAATTCCTTGCACTTCATGTCATTATTGCACTGAAAATTGTCCTAAACAAATTGCCATACCAGAATATTTCTCGATTTATAATAATTATAAAAGATTTGGAGAGTCTCAGTATAAAATGGGTGTATATAATTATGAAAATTTAAATGATAAATTTGGAAAGGCATCTGATTGTATAGAATGTAAACAATGTGAGGAACATTGCCCACAACACCTTACAATCACAAATTATTTAAAGGAAGTTGCAAAAGTATTAGAGGTTAAGGAATAAAAGAGGTGGAAAAAACTTTAGAAAAATTATAAAATGACAATAGAGACTAACAATACCAGGGGGAAGAGAATGAGTAATAATTTATATTTAGAATGTTACAGTGGAATTAGTGGAGATATGATGGTAGCATCATTATTAGATTTGGGGGCTAGTGAAGAAGTTTTAAATAAAGCTTTGAGCAGTTTACAAGTTGATGGTTTTAAAATAGCAATAAGTAGAGTATCAAAAAATGGATTAGATGCTTGTGATTTTAACGTGATTTTAGATGAGAAACATGAAAATCACGATCATGATATGAATTACCTTTATGGAGAAGAAGAACATAACCACAATCATGAAGTGCATGATCAACACCACCATGACCATGACCATAATCACGATCATGAGGATCATCACCATAATCACGATCATGAAAATAAACATGACCATGACCATAATCACCACCATGAACATCGTGGATTATCAGATATAATTTCAATTATTGAGAAAGCTAATATTACAAACAATGCAAAGAAAATAGCAATAAATATCTTTAATATATTAGGAAAAGCAGAAGCCAAAGCCCATGGAGTCAGTATAGATGAAGTGCACTTCCATGAAGTTGGAGCAGTAGATTCTATAGTAGATATTATTGCTGTGGCAGTTTGTTTAGATAATTTACAAATAGAAGAGGTAATAGTACCAGTATTATATGAAGGTAGTGGATTTATTCGTTGTCAACATGGATTAATACCAGTACCAGTGCCAGCAGTTTCACATATTGTGGCAAATAATAATTTAAAACTTCATATTACAAATACACAAGGAGAATTAGTAACTCCTACTGGTGCGGCTATTGTGGCTGCTATAAAAACTAATGATAAGCTTCCTGGAGAGTTTTCTATTAAAAAGATAGGATTAGGAGCAGGTAAAAGAACATATGAAAATCCAAGTATATTAAGAGCAATGCTTATAGAAAGTAAAGATGAAAATAAAGACTTTGTAGTTAAGTTGGAAAGTAATGTAGATGATTGTTCTGGAGAAGCTTTAGGATATGTTATGGATCGTTTATTACAAGCAGGGGCTAGGGATGTTCACTACATGCCAGTATTTATGAAGAAGAACCGTCCAGCTTATCAACTAAATGTTATTTGTAATGAAGAAGATGTAACAAAATTAGAAAATATTATATTCGAAGAAACTACAACTATTGGAATTAGAAAACAAAAAATGGAGAGAAGTATTTTAAAAAGAGAAATTAAAAAAGTGAAAACTTCATTGGGAGAAGTAGTAATAAAAGAATGTTACTTGAACAGTGGAAAGAGAGTTTATCCTGAATATGATAGTGTTATAGAAATATGTAAAAAACATGATAAATCATATCAAGATGTATATCAAATTATAATAAAAGAATGTGGTGAAGGGGTAAATTTATGTTAAAAGAATATTACTGTCCGTACTGTAAAAGTAAACTAGAAGTTTTAGATGGATGAGGCAGTATTAGTTATTATTGCCAGGAGTGCAATATGGTTGTGTCTAGGAAAAAAATTTTAACTGAAGAAGAGATTTTAGAGGACGAATAGAAGTTGCATAAAATACTTTATATAAATAAAGGGATTTATAAACATCTATAGAATAATATGTCTAAAGAACTTATTCTGTAGATGGAGGAAAAATAATAGTGGATATTAAAGCAAAGTATACAAATGAAGAGTTAGATTTTACTTCAAAAAAAGAATATATAAATGAAAATATATTGACACAATATGGGCAACTAGCAGCCCAAAAGGCATCTACTCCCATATCTATATCTGATTCTTCAATACTTATGGATTTGGAAATGGAAATGTGTTTAAAAATATTAAATATTTGGGAAGTTGATAAATACAACTTAGATGGTAAGCAAATATTAAATGAAAATATATTTGTGGATAGAGAAAAGTTTATTTATAAAATATTACTTGGTAAAATATTAAGGTTAATACCTGGAGGTGTTACTATTATATCCATAGGTATAAACGATTCGCTTGCAAGAAGGCTTACTCAAGCATTAGGATATGCCATTTCAGAATTATGCTCATCATATATTAAATTAGTAATCGATAAAGATTGTGTCAATTTAGAAAAGGTTTTTACAAAAGAAGCCCTAGAAGATTTAATGGAAAGTTATTTAATGGAATATAATAAAACAGTATTAAATTAGATAAATATAAAGCAGAAGATTAAAGTTATAATCTTCTGCTTTTTTATATATGAGGAAAATTATATTTCTCTCAAATCTATGAAAAAATCAAATAAATATTAATTACTATGTTGCAAAACAATATAGGTTGGAGTATATTATAAGTATAGTAGGTTGTAATACAAGTTACATTTCTATCTTGTATTGCAATATAGGAGGTACAAAATGAATTCAACACAAATGTTAAAGGGCATTTTAGAAGGGTGCTTGTTGGCGGTTATATCAGAAGAAGAGGTGTATGGATATGAAATGACTAAGAAATTAGAGTTATATGGATTTAATATGGTCAGTGAAGGAAGTATATATCCTTTATTGATAAGAATGAAAAAAGAAGGATTAGTTACCACAACAACAAAAGCATCAGAAAGTGGACCAAAGAGGAAATACTATTCTTTAACAGATAAAGGACAAGAGCAGCTAGCTGAATTTATGAAAATATGGAAAAACATATCTATGAGTGTAAATAAATTATTGGAAGGGAAGTAAGGAGGAGTAGACTATGAGTGAATGTTATAATAATAAAATATCTAAAGAAGGTGAAGAATTTATTTTAAGCTTGAATATGTATTTAGTAAGTACAGGAAAAAGTGAAGTTGAAATAAAAGAATTTATAGAAGAAGCTGAGCAACATTTAATTCTAGGTGAGCAAGAAGGAAAGAGTGTGAAAGATATTTTTGGAAATTCTCCTGAAGA
Source organism: Terrisporobacter muris (assembly GCF_024621905.1). Classification (NCBI taxonomy): domain Bacteria; kingdom Bacillati; phylum Bacillota; class Clostridia; order Peptostreptococcales; family Peptostreptococcaceae; genus Terrisporobacter; species Terrisporobacter muris. The sequence continues at coordinate 16,072 of NZ_JANKBY010000022.1, read as the reverse complement.
ATATGCAAAATCTGTGGCAGATGAATTATCATTTAGCAAAAAGGATTTAATCGAAACAGTTTTAACGTTTATTATAGGTTTTGGAACATGGATATTTTTAAGTGGAATAAAGAATGGAATAGTTACTATGTCTGTTATGGAAGTCATATCAGTACCATTAGTTTATTTGCTTACTATAATTATATTAGTTATTTTGGCTAGAAAATTTGCATTTAAAGATAAAAAGTTTTCAGTAGGAATATTTGTATTATTTTGTGTAAATATCTGTGCTTTAGTTATTATAGGATTAATAGGAAGAAATATGGACCAATCAATAGTTATTAATAAACTATTAGTAAGTATAATTATTGGAGCACTTTTTTTATTATCTTTAATAGCATCGAAAAAAATAGATACATGGTTTCTAATGTTACCTTTTATATTCTATACTCCTGTCATAATAGAGAGTTTTACAAATATTAATTTTGGAGAAAATGTTTTAGTTAAAATTATACCTCTAATATTATGTGTAATTTTAGGTATAATTGAATCTAAAAGAATGATTAAATCAAATGATTAATAAATAAAAAATCTTAAGCCATTTCTAGCTTAAGATTTTTTATTTATATTGATTTATTTAATTCACCTAAATGACATAATTCTTTTAGTATAACTATAATGCTACTTAATATTATTTTTGTGTTAATATCTTTTGCTACAGTTATACCGTACTCAATTTTAGCAACTTTTGAACTAATATCCTCGTTGGAGTAATTAATTAAATCCTTCAAATCATTTAGAATTTCTTTTTGACTTTGGGATTTTATTTCTCCTCGTAATATCCAAATATAAAGCTCATAAATATTTGCAACTAAGGATCTTCTTTCACTAATTATTTTGCTATAAGAAGGTGAATTTGCTATTTTTTCATCGCCTCTTGCTTTGGCATCTATCAAAGAAGTTAAAACAATTAAATTTTTCATAGTAGTTGGTTGCTTATTTCCCTCTACTAAATTTTTTACTTCTTTAAGCATATTTATAATAGTTTCATGATACATATTTTTAAGCTGTATCATGGAATCCTTTACTTTGTAAGGAAAAATATATTTGTTAGCTAATATGGCCATCACTATACCAACAAAGACAAAGAAAATCCTATTTATTGTAAGTATTCCTACATCTCCAAGTAAAGCAGCTGAACCTATGGCAGAGACTGTAACAAATATGGTAGAGTATCTGTATTGATTAGCATATCCATTTAGATATCCCGTAGCAAGTATTATTAGCATTCTTAATGTTGGATCTTTAAAAATACTAAATAGTATAAATATAATAATAGAACCAATTATGGTAGCAAATACTCTATCCTTAGTTTTAGATTTTGATGCTTCATATAAAGGTGTTATTAAAGAAAGCAGGGTAAATAAAATCCATCTACCTTCTGATAAATTAAAATATTGCATAATAAAGGTAGCAATAGTTATAGATATGGCAACTCTCATAGCATAACAAAACCTTATGGATTTCTTATCCATAAAAAAGGATTTAATTCCACTATCTGAGAAAAGTTCAGATATTTCGTGAGATCTATCTACAATATTGTATTGTTTCTCATCTAGTGCTCTTAAAGATTTTATAGTATCAGATAACAAAAGCATACTATCTAGTAATTGAAGATTTAATAAATCATCAATATCTTTTTCTTCACAGATTTTAAATAGTTTTTGCATATAAAGGGTTACATCATGCCCACCAATATTATCTTTAGAATTATTAAGAAGTAGTTTGACTTCTTTTATTAAAAGTTCTAGAGTTTTTAGTATGTCATTATCAATGGAGCCTAGATTAGTATCATGAATCATAGAGTGTATATTCTCCAATGCTACTGACAAATTTAATTTTAGTCGGCCTTCTTCTGTTAAATAATAATTATATTCTCTTTTGTCATAAACCATAGTTCTAAAAGCATCTATGGATTGATTAACTTTTTCTACACCATCATCAACTAAATCATATTGTTCTTTATATTCAATTTTATTTACTATAGAATCACATACATTTTCGAGTAGTTTATTTCCTGATTTAGCTAGCCTATTTTTATTAACTAAAATTTGAGCCAGCATAATTACTATAGCTCCAAAAACTAATGAAAAAATTCTAAGAAGTAATTCCTGATTGTCTACAGGATTTGCTAATAAGAATAAATACTGTAATGTAAATGGCAGATATAGTGGGTTTCTTAAATTGTAACAAAAATTGTAGCTAATTAAGAATAAGGTGAAAAAATTAACTATAATTCCTAAGTACATATTTGAAATTACTAAATAAGAGCTAATACCAATTAACAAATTTATAAGTATAAGTTTGATTGTATTTCTAACAGGAGACAGACTTAAATCTCTTTCTAAAAACATTAGTGTAGCTGTTACAGTAGTAACACCGATTAAAGTATTTTTTTCACCAAACATTAATTTAAATACAACTATAAATGCAATTATTGCAATGAAGGTAACTGTTTTTGATACTATTAGTTTTTTGTCCATTATTTTTCTCCTCCTAATAGTATTTTTCATATTTTTTGTCTAATTATACTTTTAATTGCTCATATTTATAATATTAATAAATATAAAGTAAATAATAAGTATAAGTTGGGAATTATAACATAAAAAGCTTTTTATTGTTTTTAGATACAAATAAATTACAATATGTATTTATAAAAGGTGTAAGTTATGATAAAATGTAGAGATTAGATGCATAAATCGTACTGAGAGTAATAATAGGAGGCACGAAATGAAAAACAACGTAACTATAAAAGATGTTGCAAAACTGGCTGGTGTTTCTATATCAACAGTTTCAAGAGTTATAAATGATTCAAAACCAGTAACGGACGAAGTTAAACAAAGAGTTTTGGATGTAATCAAAGAAACAGGTTATGTACCAAACCCTCTTGCTAGAAGTTTAGTTACTAAAAAGAGTAAATTAATAGGAGTTATAGTTCCAGAAGTATCAGATTCTTTTGTTAACGAAATATTGAACGGAATAGAAGCAGTTGCTAAGATGTATGATTACGATATACTTCTAGTAAATACTTATTCAGATAAAGAACAAGAATTAGACAGTATAAGACTACTTAAAACTAAACAAGTTGAAGGTATAGTAATGTTATCTTGGATATTAGATGAAGAACATGTAAACTTTATGAAAGAAAGTCGTATTCCAGCAGTATATATAAGTAAAACAGCAAGAGAGTATGATGTATACTGTGTAAGTACAAGTAACGAAAATGCTACTTATGACATGACAAAGTACTTAATAGAAAGTAACCATAAAGATATAGCGTTAATCATGACTAGTAAAGAAGATACAATACTAGAAATGGAAAGAAGAAGAGGCTATGAATCAGCTTTAAGAGATAACAACATATCAGTAAGAAATGAATTAATTAAATATGGAAACACTGATTATGAAGGCGGATATAACTCTATGAAAGAGCTTATAGATGAAAAAATAATACCATCAGCAGTATTTGTTACAGGTGATGAAGCAGCTGTTGGAGCAATAAATGCAATCTTTGATTCAGGATACAGTGTTCCACAAGATATTTCTGTAGCAGGATTCAATGATACAAAACTTGCAAAAATATATAGACCAAAATTAACAACAGTTTATCAACCATTATTCGATATGGGTGCAGTTTCAGTAAGAGCTTTAATCAAACTTATAAACGGTGAACCTGTTGAAGAAAAGAAAATAGAACTTCCATATCAAATTATGGAAAGAGAATCTGTTACAATTAAAAAATAATAGACAAATATTATGGGCATATCCTTATGGATATGTCTTTTTTGTATATATTTTAATTTATATTTTAAATAAAAATATTATGGTAATATATGGAAGGGTAATCCTCAGAATATGTAGAATATTTATGAATGAGTAATTTTTAACAATTTTTAACAATTTTTGATATGTAGTATAAACAATAAAAATTAGTTTTGGGGAGGTTTATATGAAAAAAATAATAATTGATGGAAATAGCCTTACGTTAGATGATTTAGTGAATGTTGCTAGACATAATTTTCCTGTAGAAATAAGCAAAGATGCTCTAGAAAAAGTAAAAATTTCTAGAGGAATAGTTGACGACATAGTTGAAGCTGGTCAAATATCTTATGGTATAACTACTGGATTTGGAAAATTTTCAGATGTGGCAATATCAAAAGATGAGTGTAGACAATTACAAAAAAATTTAATTATGTCTCATTCATGTGGTGTTGGTAATCCTCTAAGTGAAGAAATTGTAAGAGCTATGATGCTACTTAGATCAAATGCTTTATCTAAAGGGTATTCAGGAGCAAGATGTGAAACTTTAGAAGTATTAACTGAAATGCTAAATAAAGGTGTTCACCCTATAGTTCCAGAAAAAGGGTCCCTTGGTTCATCAGGAGATTTGGCACCATTATCTCATATGGTACTTACTATGTTAGGTCTTGGAGAAGCAACTTATAAAGGAAAAAGAATGGAATCTAAAGATGCTATGGAAGAAGCAGGTATTAAACCTCTTGAATATTTAGGTGCGAAAGAAGGTTTAGCACTAATAAATGGTACTCAATGTATGACTGCAGTTGGTGCAATAACTGTTTATGATGCCATGAATTTAATGAAAACAGCTGACATCTCTCTATGCTTAACAATGGAAGCATTAAATGGTATAACTTGCGCTATGGATGAGAGAGTAAATTTAGTAAGACCTCACAAAGGACAATTTAATACTGCAAAAAATGTGTTAACAATGGTTGAAGGTAGTGAAATGGTTACTAAACAAGGTGAACTTAGAACTCAAGACGCATATTCTCTAAGATGTTCACCACAAATCCATGGAGCTAGCAAAGATGCTTTAGAATATGTAAAAAATAAATTAGAAATAGAAATGAACTCAGTTACAGATAACCCTATAATATTCCCAGGAGAAGACCAAAAGATAATTTCAGGTGGTAACTTCCATGGACAACCAATGGCATTAAGTTTTGATTTCCTTGGAATTGCTTTAGCAGAAATGGCAAATATAGCTGAAAGAAGACTAGAAAAGATGGTAAATCCAGCTTTAAGTCATGGACTACCTGCATTTTTAGTTAATCATGGTGGTTTAAATTCTGGATTTATGATAGTTCAATATTCTGCTGCATCACTTGTTTCAGAAAATAAAGTACTTGCTCATCCAGCAAGCGTAGACTCTATTCCTTCTTCTGCAAACCAAGAAGATCATGTTTCTATGGGAACAATTGCAGCTAGAAAAGCTAGAGATATTATGGATAATGTGAGAAAAGTTATTGCTATGGAGATATTAACTAGTGTCCAAGCAATAGATTTAAGAGGAAAGAAAAAGTTAGGAGTAGGTACAGAAGCTGCTTATAACATAGTTAGAGATCATACTCCATTTATAGATAAAGATAGAATAATGTACAAAGATATAAACATTTGTGAAGATATAATAAAAGATAACTTATTAGTGGAAGCTGTTGAGGATGCATTAGAAGAAGAAATATTATTATTTGAAGATATAGAAGCAAAAAGACAGCTATCAGAAAATTTATAATCGATATTAGATTTATAAATTTATTCTGAATAAAAATAAACTTTTAAAGGAGAAATCAAAATGGAAAAAGTTTTAAATTTTAATAATGAAGATATTAAAAATGCTATGACTATTAAATTAACTGACATTCCAAGTGAAATACCTAAATTTGAAAAGGGAATAAGAAGGGCTCCAAGAAGAGATTCAAAATTAAGTAATGCAGATGTAAAATTAGCATTAAAAAATGCTTTAAGATATATACCAGAAGAATATCATGAAGAGTTAGCACCAGAGTTTTTAGAAGAATTAATGACTTATGGAAGAATTTATGGTTATAGATTTAGACCAGAAGGGAAGCTTTACGGAAAGCCTATAGATGAGTATGTAGGTAAATGTACAGAAGGAAAAGCATTTCAGGTTATGATAGATAATAACTTAGATTTTGATGTAGCGCTTTATCCTTATGAACTTGTTACTTATGGTGAAACAGGTCAAGTGTTCCAAAACTGGATGCAATATCAACTTGTAAAGAAATACTTGGAAGCTTTAACTGAAGACCAGACTTTAGTAATACAATCAGGTCATCCTGTAGGACTTTTTAAATCTAAACCAGATGCACCTAGGGTTATACTTACAAATTCACTTATGATAGGTATGTTTGATAATTTAGATGACTGGAAAAGAGCAAGTGCAATAGGTGTTGCAAACTATGGTCAAATGACTGCTGGAGGATGGATGTATATAGGACCACAAGGCATAGTCCATGGTACATATTCAACTATATTAAATGCAGGAAGATTAAAGCTTGGAATACCTCAAGACGAAGACTTAGCTGGAAGGCTATTTGTTACTTCGGGACTTGGAGGAATGAGTGGTGCTCAAGGTAAGGCTGTTGAAATAGCAGGAGGTGTAGGAATAGTTGCAGAAGTTGATATTTCTAGAATAAAAACTAGATTTGATCAAGGATGGGTAAGTGAAGTAAGTAATTCTCCAGAAGATGCATTCAAACTTGCTAAGGAAAAAATGGATGCAAAAGAACCTTGTGCTATAGCTTTCCATGGTAATATAGTTGATTTACTTGAATATGCAGTAGATGAAAATATTCATATAGATTTATTATCAGATCAAACTTCTTGTCATGCAGTTTATGATGGAGGGTACTGTCCAGTTGGAATTACTTTTGAAGAAAGAACAGAATTATTAGCTCATGATCCAGAAAAGTTTGCTCATTTAGTAGACAAAACTTTAAGAAAACACTTTGAACTAATTAAGACTTTACATGATAGAGGAGTTTACTTCTTTGATTATGGTAACAGTTTTATGAAGGCAGTTTATGATGCTGGATGCAAAGAAATTTCTAAAAATGGCGTAGATGAAAAAGATGGATTTATATTCCCATCTTATGTTGAAGATATATTAGGTCCTCAGTTATTTGACTATGGATATGGTCCATTTAGATGGGTTTGCTTAAGTGGTAAGCATGAAGATTTAGTGAAAACTGATGAAGCTGCTATGAGTTGTATAGATCCAGAAAGAAGATATCAAGATAGAGATAACTGGATATGGATAAGAGATGCAGTTAAAAATAATTTAGTTGTAGGAACTCAAGCAAGAATATTATATCAAGATGCTATGGGAAGAACTAATATAGCTCTTAAATTTAATGATATGGTAAGACGTGGAGAAATAGGACCAGTTATGATGGGTAGAGATCATCATGACGTATCAGGAACAGACTCTCCATTTAGAGAAACTTCTAATATAAAAGATGGAAGTAATATAATGGCTGATATGGCTACTCATTGCTTTGCAGGAAACTGTGCAAGAGGAATGAGTTTAGTTGCTCTTCACAATGGTGGGGGAGTAGGTATCGGTAAATCTATAAATGGTGGATTTGGTATGGTTCTTGATGGATCTCAGAGAGTTGATGATATACTAAGAACTTCTATGCCTTGGGATGTTATGAGTGGTGTTGCTAGACGTGCTTGGGCTAGAAATGAAAACTCTATAACTACAGTTATGGAATACAACAAAATGTGTGAAGGAAAAGATCATTTAACACTTCCATTTATAGCAGATGATGAAATGATAGATGATTTAGTTGGAGATAAGATATTTGAATAGTTTATTAACAAAATTAATTAACATAAATTAAGGGGGATAAAACATGGCAATAGTACAATGCGTACCAAATTTTAGTGAAGGTAAGGACTTAGAAAAAATAGAAAAGATAGTTAGTCCTTTAAGAGGAAAAGAAGGAGTAAAATTACTTAATTATGAAGCTGATAAAGATTACAACAGAGTTGTTGTTACTGTAATTGGAGAACCTGAGGCAGTTAAAAATGCAGTTTTTGAAGCAATAGGTGTAGCAAAAGAAGTAATAGATATGAATGTTCACAAAGGTCAACATTCTAGATTTGGAGCTTGTGATGTTTGTCCATTTATACCAATAAAAGATATGACTATGGAAGACTCAGTTAAGATAGCCAAAGAACTTGGGGAAATGGTAGCAGATAAGTATGAAATACCAGTATTTTTATATGAAGCAGCTGCCAGCAAACCAGAGAGAGAAAATCTTGCTACTGTTAGAAAAGGTGAATATGAAGGTTTAGATAATAAGTTTGAAGATGAAAACTGGGCACCTGATTTTGGAAAAGCTAAAAAACATCCAACAGCTGGTGCTATAGCAATAGGAGCGAGAAAACCTCTTATAGCTTACAACATAAATTTAGATACACCAAATATAGAAATAGCTAGTAAGATTGCAAAAACTATAAGACATTCTAGTGGTGGATACAGATATATAAAAGCAGGACCGGTGGAAGTACCAGAAAGAAATATAACACAAGTTACTATGAACTTAACTGATTATAGCAAAACTGCTATGTATAGAGCTTTTGAAGCAGTAAAAATGGAAGCAAGAAGATATGGAGTTAATGTAACAGGAAGTGAAGTAGTAGGACTTTGCCCAATGGAGGCTTTAGTAGATACAGCAGCTTATTATTTAGGTTTGGAAAATTTCTCTTTAGATAAAGTACTAGAATCTAGTTTAATGGAGTAGAATAAAATGAAAATGGATTTAATTATAAAAAACATAGGCAAATTAGTTACCATGGAAGGTTCATTTCTACCTAGGATAGGTAAGCAAATGAATGAGTTAACTATTTTGGAAAATGCTTATATTGCAGTTGTAGAAGGTAAGATTTTTCAAGTGGGTACTGGTGAAGATTATAAGGAATTAGTTGGAGAAAATACTATAATAGATGATGCAAGTGGAATGCTTGTAACTCCAGGACTTGTTGATTCTCACACTCATTTAGTTCATGGAGGTTCTAGAGAAAATGAATTTTCAAAAAAATTAAATGGAGTACCTTATATTCAAATATTACAAGAAGGTGGAGGTATTTTAAGTACAGTAAATGCTACAAAGAATTCTACCTTTGATGAATTATATAATAAAGCTAAGAAGAGTCTAGATAGAATGCTAGAGTTTGGTGTAACTACTGTGGAAGAAAAAAGTGGATATGGCTTGGAATTGGAAACAGAAGTTAAACAACTGGAAGTAGCTCGTAAATTGGATAAAGATCATCCAGTTGATTTAGTACATACATTTTTGGGAGCACATGCTGTACCAGTGGAATATAAGTCAAACAATGAAGCATATATTAAACTATTAGTGGAAGAAATTATGCCTAAGGTGAAAGAATTGGACCTAGCTGAATTTTGTGATGTATTTTGTGAAGAAGGAGTATTTTCAGTGGAAGAAAGTGACTACATACTTAGCAAAGCAAAAGAAATGGGTTACAAATTAAAGATTCATGCTGATGAAATAGTACCTATAGGTGGAGCAGAACTTGCTGCAAAACTTGGTTGTATTTCAGCTGATCACCTAATGGCTGCCAGTGACGAAGGTCTGAGAGATATGGCAGAGAAGGGTGTAATAGCAAATATTCTTCCAGGAACATCATTTAACCTGAATAAACCTTCTGCCAATGGTAGAAAAATGATAGATTTAAATGTTCCAATAAGTTTATCTAGTGATTACAATCCAGGAAGTTGTCCAAGTGAAAACTTGCAATTTGTAATGCAGCTTGGGTGTTTAAACTTAAAAATGACTCCAAATGAGGTACTAACAGCAGTAACAATAAATGCAGCTCATTGTGTAGATAGATCTACAGAAATAGGTTCTATTGAGGTTGGCAAAAAGGCTGATATTGCTATTTTTGATGCACCAAATGTGGAATATTTAATGTATCACTTTGGAATAAATCATATTGACAGGGTTTATAAAGAAGGGAGACTTGTGGTTAAAAACAAGCATGTAATTTATTAAAAATATGTATGCAGGGGGATATATATGAAATTAATTAATATGACAGTAACTGACTTTGCAAAAGAGGTAGATTCTAATTCGCCAGCACCTGGGGGTGGCTCAGTAGCAGCCCTTGCTTCTGATATAGGTGTAGGACTATCTAGAATGATGGCTCATTTAAGCTTTGGGAAAAAGAAGTATGAAGCCTTAGATGAGAAAATTAAAGAAGAATTTGAAGTTAAGTTTGATAAACTTGGTCAAATAAGAGAAGAGTTAAGTAAACTTGTTGATGAAGATACAAAATCTTTCAATGAATTTATGAAAGCTTTAAAAATGCCAAAAGATACTTTTAAACAAATAACAGAAAGACAACAAGCTATGGCTGATGCAACATTGTATTCTATAAAAGTTCCATATAAAACGGCTGCATTGTCACTAGAAGCAATGAAAGAGCTAGAATTTTTAGTAGACAATGGTAACCAAAATGCAATTACAGATATAGGTGTTGGAACATTAATGCTTTGTACAGGACTAGAAGGAGCTATATTAAACGTAAAGGTTAATCTTATGAGCTTAGAAAATAAAGAACTTGCTAAAAAATATGCTGATAGCTGCTCAGAAATGTTAGAAGAAGGCAAAAAAATAAGAGATAAAATATTAAATAAAATACACAGTTCAATAGAATAATACAGAAAACCCATCCTTATTTAAGGATGGGTTTTTAGGTTAATCTTCTTTACAATTTTTGCAAATACCTTGTAAAACTATATCATAATTTAAAATAGATAAGTTTTGCTCATTAGATAAATCATTAATAAACTTACTTATAGTTTCTGACTCTATATCGTAAATATTATTGCATCTTTCACAAATTAAATGAGCATGAGGTTTTATGTTTTTATCATATCTATCTGATTGGTTAGGAATACTTAACTTAGAAATATATCCATTTTCTGTTAACTGAGATAAGTTTCTATATACAGTACCCAAACTTAATCCAGGGTTATCTTTTTTTAGACTAGTATAAATACTATCAGCAGTAGGATGAAGATGACTATTCATGACTTCGTTAAGTATAATTTCTCTTTGTTTAGAAAATTTCATTTTACACCTCCCGCTTTATATAATAATAATTATTATTACCCAAAACTAGTTTAAAAAAAACTTATTATATATTAAAATATTCTATTTGTCTTCTACAGCTTTACGTCCAACAAAATCAGCGTATTGAGGAGTACCTAAATGATATCCGCCAGATACTTCCATTATGCAACCTGTAATATAAGATGATTCTTCACTAGCAAAGAATGATACTGCATTTGCTATATCTTCTGGTGTACCCATTCTATTTAATGGTATGTGAGATAAAAATGATTTTTGGAATTCTTCAGGCATATTTTTAGAAACCGCTTCTGTTGCAGTCATACCTGGTAATACAGCATTACATCTTATATTATTTTTTGCATACTGCATAGCGATTTGCTGAGTTATATTATTAACTCCGGATTTAGACACACCATACCCAATTCTTGATATATCTGGAACAGTTCCTCCAATAGAAGATATATTGATTATACTTCCACCTCCATTTTTTATCATGTGAGGAATTACAAGTTTAGATATACGATAAACACTTCCTATATTACTTTCTAAAAGTTCAAAGAAAGTGTTTTCATCACTATTGATTAAATCAAGATCTTTGTCAGGCCTTCCTGTACCAAAGTTATTAACTAATATATCTAATTTACCTTCTTTATCTATTACTTCTTCCACCATAGTTTTATAACTATCTATTTTGTATGCATCGAAGAATACTGGTTTCATAACTAAACCTTCTTCAGCATATTTATCACAAATTTCTTGAGTTGCTTCTAATCTTCTAACACCCATATAAACAGTAGCACCTTCTTTTGCTAGTTTTACAGCTGTTGCTAATCCGATTCCTCTAGTAGCTGAAGTTACTAAAGCAATTTTTTCATTTAAGTTCTTCATACAAATCCTCCTGTTGTCGAAATGAATAGTACTAATTACTATTATCAACACTTTATATTTTTTGTTTAAATTTGTCAAATGTTTTTATTTATATAAAGTAAATAAAACAAATCTATTATCTTATATATTAACAATACCCATTTATCATTAAAATAAAGAGAATTTAAAAAGATGTTTAAATTAACAATATAGGGGAATATATGTAATATGATTGAAAATAGTAATCATTACTAAAATTGTTGTAAAAATAGAAATTAATTCTTATAGGAGGAAATGAAAATTTATGATATATGATTTAATAATAATTGGAGGCGGTCCAGCTGGTATATCTGCTGGAATTTACGCAGGAAGAGCTAAACTTAAGACTTTAGTTATAGAAAAAGAAAATATGGGTGGGCAAATAAAAACTACTCATGAAATGGTTAATTATCCTGGTATCTTACAAACTACTGGAATTGATTATATGGATACATTAAGGCAACAAGCTTTATCTTTTAATGTTAATTTTAAAGAAGATGAAGTTTTAGATTTAAATTTAGAATCAGATATAAAAGTGATCAAAACTAAAAAAGAAGAAATACAAGGTAGAGCAATAATATTTGCAACAGGAGCATCACCAAGAAAATTAGGATTTAAAGGTGAAGAAGAATTTACTGGAAGAGGAGTTGCTTATTGTGCAACTTGTGATGGAGAGTTCTTCCAGGGATTGGATGTATTTGTTATTGGAGGCGGATATGCAGCAGCGGAAGAAGCTTTATTTTTAACTAAATTTGCTAAAAAAGTAAGGGTTGTCGTAAGAAAAAGTGAATTTGGTTGTGCAAAAACTATAGCAGATAAGGTTAAGGCTCATGCCAAAATAGAAGTATTATTTAATACAGAACTTGAAGAAGTAGGAGGAGAAGGTGTTCTACAGTTTGCTAAATTTAAAAATAATAAAACTGGAGAAATCTTTGAGTACAAAGCAAGTAAAGAAGATGGAACTTTCGGATTATTTGTATTTATAGGTTATAAACCTCAAACAGAATTGTTAAAAGGAAAAGTTCAACTAGACGAACAAGGATATATAGTAACGAATGAAGTAATGGAAACTAATTTGCCAGGAGTATATGCAGCAGGAGATTTACGCCCAAAACTATTAAGACAAGTAGTTACAGCTGTGGCTGATGGAGCTATAGCAGCTACTGTTGCAGAAAAATATGTGGAAGAACAAAAACACAGACTTGGTATAGAAGATGAAGAAGAAATAGTAGTAGAAAATAAAGTTGAAGAAAAAGTAATAGAAGAAAAACCAGTAGAATTATTAAATATAAATGATAAAAATAGAAAAAGTAAACTTTTAAATGATGTTTTAAGAAATCAAATAAAATCTATTTTAGCAATGATGGAAAAAGAAGTTACTTTAGTATCTATTGTGGATGAAACTATGGAAAAATCTATAGAATTTATGGATTTAATATTAGATATGGCTTCTTTAGGTGAAAAATTAAAAGTAGAAATCTATAAAAAATCACAAAATCCAGAAATGGAAGCAAAAATAAATGCAGATAAGTTACCAGTAGTTGCTTTATTAGATGAAAACAAAAATTACAGTGGAGTAAAATTCCATGGGGTACCAGGTGGTCACGAGCTAAATTCATTTATACTAGCAATATATAATTTAGCAGGTCCAGGTCAAGCGATTGATCAATCTTTACTAAAGGAAATAAAAGCATTTGATAAAAAAACTAATATAAAAGTAGTTGTATCTTTATCTTGTACTTTATGCCCAGATGTGGTTGTAGCATCACAAAGACTTGCAATGGAAAATGAAAACATAGAGACAGAGATGGTAGAGTTATCATTATTCGAAGATATAAAGCGTAAGTACAGAATAATGAGTGTCCCAGCCATAATTGTTAATGATGATAAGATTCATTTTGGAGCTAAAAAAATAAATGAAATATTAGATTTAATAAGCAAATAAGTTTAATCTAAAAACTATAAAAAAAAATTAAAAAATATGTTTAAAGTGAATTTTACTGGGAATATATAATATCAAGATGATGAAAATAGTAATCATTACTAAATTTAAAATAAATAAAATAAGGTTAAATAAAGGAGAAAAAATTATGTCATTAATAAATAAAAAGGTATCAGAATTTAAAGTTCAAGCATATCAAAACGGAGATTTCAAAGAAGTAACACTTGAAAATGTAAAAGGTCATTGGTCAGTGTTCGTATTTTACCCAGCAGACTTTACATTTGTTTGCCCAACTGAATTAGGGGATTTAGCTGATAACTATGCTAAATTCCAAGAAATAGGATGCGAAGTTTACTCAGTATCAACAGATAGCCACTTTGTTCACAAAGCTTGGGCAGATGCATCAGAAACTATAGGAAAAATACAATACCCAATGTTAGCAGATCCAACTGGAAAATTAACTAGAGATTTCGATGTTATGATAGAAGAAGATGGAATGGCTTTAAGAGGAACATTCATAATAAATCCAGAAGGTGAAATCAAAGCTTACGAAGTACATGATTTAGGGATAGGAAGAAATGCAGAAGAATTATTAAGAAAAGTTCAAGCTGCACAATTCGTAGCAGAGCATGGAGATCAAGTTTGCCCAGCTAAATGGACTCCAGGAGCTGAAACTTTAGTACCAAGCTTAGACTTAGTAGGAAAATTATAAGAGATAAATAATTAATTCTTTAAGATACTATGATAATTCATAGTATCTTCTTTCGTATTAAGAGATTATAGTTACAACTATGTAACTTGGTATAATTTTAATGTTATGTATATAATTATATTAAAATTAACTTTAAGTAGATTGGGAGAATTGAATGAAAAAATATATAATACCTGGGGTTTTAATAATACTTTCTGGAATGCTTATTTATCAAACATATAGTTTAAATACTATAAAAGAAGAATTAGAAAATATAAAAAATACGAATGCATCTTTACAAGGGGATATAGGTTCTTTAAGTGATGAGCTAAGCAGTCAAATTCAATCCATAATACATGAAGAATTGGGAAAATCTTATTTGACTAAGGATATAAGTTTTAAACTGAATAAGAATACTGATAAGGGATATGATTTAACAGCTAGAGTAGAGCTCAGTGAACTAAAAGGAAATTCAAATGTTCTATTTATGTATAAAGCTGTAAACTCTAATGAATGGAAAGAGTTAGAGTTGAAAAAGGATAAAGAGTTATCTTATGCGGGAGAGTTCACTTTATTATATGACGATGACTATGAATATAAAATTGTAATCAAAGGTGATAAAACGGAAAGTAGTGATGTAGAAGAGTTGGCAAAATATATGTTTATGCCAGCATCACCTGATGTTAGCTGGAGTTATAATGATGATGGGATATATCTTAATGCTTATCCTTATGTGGAAGATGAGCTAGAGCAAACATCTGATGAAAATAAAATAAAAACTATTGAAATAATAGTTAATAATAATAAAGAGAAAACTTATAAATGTGAATATAAAGAAGAATCTATGTATGATGAAAATGATGAGGTTATGGATGAAAGTAAATATTATGAAGCTAATATACCAAAAGAAGCTTATAATGATAAGGTAAATTCTATAAAAATAAAAGTAACTTATGAAAGTGGGATAGTTAATATTGAAGATGTGACTAATAAACAAGCTGAATAATGTATGATAAAAATAGACTTATATCAATTAAAATATAATTGATATAAGCCTATTTTATTTGAATTACTATTGATTTTTCGGTGTTTTTTTGACCTTCTTAACTTTTTTAACTTTTTTCTTAGTAGTAGGTGTGCTTTCTTCAATTTGAGTCTTATTATTTTTATTTATAGACTTAGTTTTTTTAGCATTTTTCTTAACCTTTTCTTGTACCTCTGCATCAGTTATTTTATTCATTATACTATCAAGTTTTTGTTGTTGTGCTGGATCTAAGAAGGTTTTGAATTTAGATACTACTTCATCTTTTCCTTTTAAATTTTTACCGATTTTAACAAGTTCATCGATAAGTTCATCTTCTGATTTTCCTTTATAACCATCTGCTATTTTTTCAACTTTGTTTTTATCAATATTTTTTTCTTTTGCAAACTTTTCAAGGGTTTTTGGATCTACTTTTTTCATAGCAAACTCCTTTCATATTACTATTTTTACATTATAGAATTTGTAATTTATATGTTTAAATAGTTCATATTTAACTAAATATTGATTAATCTATTATTTAGATC
>NZ_JANKBY010000229.1:0-5878 GCF_024621905.1 Terrisporobacter muris | reverse complement strand
TATCTATATTTTAATTTGTAACTTTTTATATTAGAAAAGCAAATTTTATAAATAGAATTGTTATTTCATATTATACTTAAATTATTTTATTGTCAATGTGAATACACTTAAATAGTTTAACAATTTAAGTGTAAGTTACTAGATATATTGATATTATCTAAGTAAATCAATTAATTCTTCTTCTGATAAACTACTTAATACATTTGTATTATTTAAATTTCCATCAATCATATCATGAATTAATTCTGATTTTTTTTGTTGAAGCTCTACTATCTTCTCTTCTATTGTTCCTTTGGAAATTAATTTTATAACCTCTACCACTTGCTTTTGACCAATTCTATGAGCTCTATCACTTGCTTGATTTTCTACTGATGGATTCCACCATGGGTCAAAATGAATTACTGTATTTGCAGATGTTAAATTTAAACCAGTTCCTCCAGCTTTAAGAGAAATTAAAAATACTTTTATTTCTTTATTATTGTTGAAACTATCCACTAAAGTTATTCTATCTTTTGCAGAAGTACTTCCATCTAAATAATAAAAATTAATATGATTTTTATCTAGTCTTTTACCTATATTTTTTAAAACAGAAGTGAACTGAGAAAATACTAGGATTTTATTATCTTTTTCAATATAATCTTTTATTATTTCCAAGCAAGTATCAGTTTTTGCACTTTTACCTTTGTATCCTTCTACAATTATGCTTGGGTCTAAACATAATTGTCTAAGTTTCGTAAGATATGAAAATATGGTTATTTTATTTTTAATATCCTTTTTCTCCTGTAATCTTTTCTTTATTTCTTCAACATAAATGCCGTAGGTATTTTTTTGAGCTTTGCCCATTTCCACATAAAACTCTTTTTCTATTTTAGGCGGAAGCTCTTTGATAACCTGTGATTTTGTTCTTCTAAGAATAAATGGTTTTATCATTCTTTTTAGATTTTCCACTTGTTCAGGGTCTTTTATAAATATGGCATTGAACTTAGTTAAACTATATAAGTAACCTGGCATAATAAAATCAAAAATAGACCATAGTTCTAATAAATTATTCTCAATAGGCGTTCCAGTTAAGGCAAATTTATTAATTGCATTTATTGATTTTACAGCATCAGAAGAAGAAGCTAATGGATTTTTTATATTTTGAGCTTCGTCTATAATACAATAATCAAAATGAAGCTTTTCGTATTCTTCTATATCATTTCTAAGTGAACCATAAGTTGTTAATATAATATCAAAATCATTAATGTTTTTAATTATATTTAATCTTTCTTTTTTTAGTCCATGACTTATTCCCACTGATAAAGATGGAGCAAACTTTTCAAACTCACTTTTCCAGTTATGAATTAAAGATGTTGGAGTTACTATTAAAGTTTTTCTATTTGGCTTACTTAATAGGAAAGTAATTGTTTGTATTGTCTTACCTAGCCCCATTTCATCTGCTAAAATCCCACCAAAACCTAAATAATCTAAAGTTTCAAACCAGTTAAGAGAATCAACTTGGTAATCCCGTAGGGTTGCATTTAGTCCGTCAGGAATTTTAATTTCTTTTTTGTCTATATTTCTGAATTTCTCAATAATATTATTCATATTTTCGATTCCAGAAATATAAGGCAACTTTTTCTCCGTAAGGAGATGATTTATGAACATGGCTTTACTTGAGTGTATTTTCATATTTTTTATATTGTCAGTAAAACCTAAGCTGTCCATAAGTTTAAACATTTCTTTAGTTTCATTATCTTCAAGATTTATAAAGTCTCCGTTACCTAATTTATAATATTTTTTATGGCTTTTAAATGCTTTTATAATATTTTTATATTCTAGAGGGTCTACACCATCGATTTCAAAATTAAAATCTAAATAATGATTAATTTCCTCTCCTAAACCTACTCTAAAAGCAGAAGAATTATGGATTTTTCTTTCTTTTAATTTATCAGAGTAGTATACTTCTCCAATATTTTTAAGTCTATTAATTTCACTATTTAAAAAATCATATAACTGATTATCATTTCCTTTAAATACATATTTATCCTTATCTTTTTCAAAGTAATTGGAATATAATCTATAAATAGCTTCATTTTCTTTTTCTAAGTCTCTTATAACAAATTGTTTTTTATTATCTTCATTATAAGAAAAAGAAATTTTACATGTTACATTACTATCTTCCAAGTCAAAGAAGTATTTTATTTTTAAGTCCTTAGAAATATTATTTTTTATTTTTTCATCTATAATTACACGATCACAAATTTTTTCTATTTTAGGTATCATGTCACTTAAAACTTGACTTACATTTTCTAGCGGAAAGCTTACTTCTTTAAACTCACTTAATATAGCGTGAAGTTTTTTATAATATATACCGTTTTCGCTATTTAATAAATAGATATCTCCTTTATAAAAGACCACATCACCTTTTAATGATATGGGGAAAGGAAGCTTATCTTCACATTTTAATATGACTTCATTATTATTCCACTCTAAATTTATGTCTATAGGAAGATTGCTTTCAATAACACTTGGGCGGTAGTACATATTTCTAAATTTAAAATCAAAACTTCTATAAGAAAGTGATTCAAATAGCCTTCTAACATTAGAGCCTTTGACAGTTAAATATTTAAAGTTTTTTTGTGGTAAATTATAAGATAAATCCATTCCATATTCTTCTATCATTTGAACTATTTTTTCATCTTCATATTCAAAATAACTATTTAATGGATTGTATAGGAAATCCACACCAAATATTAAGTCTTTTGATTCTAATCTAGAGTAAGCAAACTCTTTTAAATCTTTCATAACATACATTTTATCTATACCTATTTTAAAGTCACAAGCTACACTGTTCTCCCCTATATACTCTACTCTTACATCTAGTTTAACTTTTTCTATTTCTTTATTTTTAAAATAATCTAGTAGTTCTTTGTTGATATAATTTTTATTTCTTTTTATTTTATTATCATTTTTTAATACAATTGTTGTTTGTTTTAAGTTACTTATTATATCTGATTTTAATAAATTAACTACATATAGCGTTGAAGCTACAATATGTTTACATATGTTATATTTTCCGAAGGAACTTTTATTTTTATAGTCTTCACAAGTACAAATTGTATTTACTATTTCTTTATTCTTTAAATCTATTGTAATAGCTGGATAATATACAGTGTTATGATTAGCAGAAGCTACTTTACCATCAATATTTAAAACTTTATCTTCATTATTATATTTAATTTCTTGAACATATCCATCTTTATAATACTCTTGTCCTCTACTCAATCTTAGTTTGTCAGTATTATTAATTAATATATCATTTACTATTCTAAAGTCCATCATTTCACCTGCTTCTAAGTATTATAAATTTCATTATATAACTGTTATTAAACTACTTCAATGACCATACTAAAAAAAACTTCTCCAATACGTTGGTATACCAATAATTTATGGTTAAAAAAAAAAATTATTGGCATAATAAAAATAGAATCTTATAAGGAGTGGTTAAAGTGGCAAATGAAGATACTATAAATTTATTAAAAGAATGTAGTTCTGGTGTTAAGATGGGCATTGATGGAATAAATAGTGTTATAGAAAAAGTTGATGATAAAAAACTTTTATTTATTCTAGAAAAATATTTAAAAGACCATGAGAAGTTGGAAGAAAAAATAGAAAAAGAATTAAAAAAATTTAATGATGATGAAAAAGAGCCAAACCCTTTGGCGAAAGCCATGTCATGGGCTAAAGTTAATATGAAGCTTATTAAGGGTGAACATGATAAAACTATTGCTGATTTAATGACTGAAGGTTGCAACATGGGTATTAAATCTATTTGCAGATATATGAATGAATATGATTCAGCCATGGAAAGTATTAAAGGTTTATGTTATGATTTAGTAGAGATAGAAGAAAATTTCTCAAAAGATTTACGTAGTTTTTTATAAATTTTAATAAAAAGTGTGGTAATTTTTATCAATTCACAATAAACTATAAATATAGGGACACTAAATAGTAACTTATCTAATTGATCGGAAAGATAAGCTACTATTAAATATGTTTTCTCCGTTTTATATAATAAACGGTGTGGTGACTCATGGAGAATCATTAAAACATATATACACAGATGAATCCTCATTATAATGAGGATTTTTCTGCGTTAATGTGTATTTATTATTATTTTGGGAAGAATAAATAAATAATTCTAATACATATGGAGGCATTATGAGAGCACCAAAACATATAGGTATTATTCCCGACGGTAATAGGCGTTGGGCACTAAGTAACAACTTATCAAAAGAAGAAGGTTATGAACATGGAATTAATCCAGGGTTACAACTTTTCAAATTATGTCAAAAGGAAAATATAGAAGAAATTACTTTCTATGGTTATACTGTAGACAATACTAAACGTCCAACTATTCAAAAAGAAGCTTTTATTAAGGCTTGTGTTGAATCCGTTATGCTTTTGACAAAAGAAGATTGTGAAATCTTAGTTGTAGGAGATACTTCTCCTCATACTTTTCCACTAGAACTTCTTCCATTTACAAAAGAAAGAGTGAAATTTGGAAAAGGTGGAATAAAAGTAAATTTTTTAATTCATTATGGTTGGGCATGGGACTTGAATCTTAGAAAAGAATTTTGTCCTTTTGGCAAACATATTGACACTAGGCTTAAATCACATGAAATATCCCGTATTGATTTAATTATTAGATGGGGTGGCAGACGAAGATTAAGTGGATTTTTACCAGTACAATCTGTATATTCAGATTTTTATGTTGTAGATAATATGTGGCCAGATTTTAAAGATCAAGATTTTTATGATGCTTTGAAATGGTACGATAAACAAGATGTTACTCTTGGTGGATAAGATTTGATCCAATAAAATAAGTGTTTTGCTATTTTGCAAAACACTTATTTTTTATTATTTTCAATCACTTCACATAAAACCTTACTACCATCTATTACTACAGATGCTCCATTTCCAGGATGAGTTGACGAGTTTATAAAATATAATCCTTTTACTTTCTTAGATTTTAGATGAGGTCTAAAATATGCACTTTGGCTTATTTTATGACTTATACCAAATGCATTTCCATAATATAAATTAAATTTATTTTTTAAATCTAGAGGAGTTAAATAATTTTCATATAAAATATGATTTTCTACATCTTCAAGTCCCTTAATATTTTTCAAATTACTTAAGATATATTTTTTCACCTTTCTAATTTGATTATCATCATATTTTATACTATTGAATGATAAGTTAGGAACACGTAGCATAATATTCATGGATGAATGATTATTTGTTCTAAATGTATGGTCAATTGATCCAGGGTAATATATATATAATGATGGATCAGAAGAAATTTTACCATTAAAAGGTCCTTCTATACTACTTCTAAAATCCTTGCTTATATAAATATTATGAACACTTAAGTTAGTGTAAATTTTATCTAAACCTAGATATAAAATAAATACAGAACAGGAGTAATCAATATTAGTTAAATTACTTTTAGCATATTTACCCTCAGATAATTCATCATCTAGCAAGTTATTAATTACATAAGGATAATCTGCATTACAAATTACCAAATTACAGCTTATTACTTCATTCTTTACTTTTACACCTTTTATTTCATTATCTTCTATAAGTATTTTTTTTACTTCACGATTTGTAACTATTTCTCCACCTAAGTCCACAAATAACTTCTCCAAAGATTTAATATATTCATATAGTCCTCCATCTATATACCAAAGTCCATATAAATGTGATATAGTTGGTATTAATGTATATATATTTGAATTTGTATAAGGATTTACACCTATGTACATGGAGGTAAAAATCAAGTAATTTTTTAATTTTTCATTAGATATTAATTTGTTAAGATATTTATAAG
>NZ_JANKBY010000228.1:0-5911 GCF_024621905.1 Terrisporobacter muris | reverse complement strand
TATAAAACAAAAAATAAACGGCATGATTTTTTTAACATCATGCCGCTTTTAATATATATTTTTTAATTATTAGCTTCTGCAATTATTTTTGATGCTAGCTGCTGAGGTACCTCATTGTATTTTGCTAATTCCATTTCAAAGAACCCTCTACCTTGAGTCATTGATCTTAAATCTATTGCATATTTAAATGTTTCACTTTGTGGTGCTTCTGCATAAATTACTTGTCTACCTTTATCATCAGGTTCCATTCCTAGTATTTTTCCTCTTCTCTTGTTAATATCACCCATTACATCTCCCATATACTCTTCTGGAACAGTTATCGTTAATTTCATAATAGGTTCTAATAAAATTGGTTGAGCTTCCTCCATTCCTTTTTTGAATGCTATTGATGCTGCCATTTTAAATGCCATTTCTGATGAGTCAACATCATGATATGATCCATCATATAATGTTGCTTTTATATTTGTAACAGGATATCCTGCAAGTATTCCTTTTTGCATAGAATCTTTTAATCCTTTTTCTACTGCAGGTATATAAGACTTTGGAACAGAACCTCCAAATATCTCTTCAGCAAATTCAAAGTCATCGCTACATCTTGTAAATTTAATTTTTACATCTCCATATTGACCATGGCCACCAGATTGCTTTTTATGTTTTCCTTGTACATCAGAAGAACTTTTTATAGTTTCTCTATAAGCAACTTTAATATCTTCTAGATCTACATCAACACCAAATTTTTCTTTTAATTTATTTTTAACTGTATTTATATGAAGCTCACCTTGACCACCAACAAGAGTTTGCTTAGTTTCTGCGTTTCTGTACCAGTGTATAGTTGGATCTTCTTCTGATATTTTGTTTAATGAAGATCCTATCTTATCTTCTTCACCTTTATTTTTTGGTACTACAGAAAAATATATTTGTGGTTTTGGTAAATCTATTTCTTCTAATAATGAAACACCTGAGCGTTCTGCTAAAGTATTTCCTGTTTTTAGAGAATTCATTTTTGTAACTATAACTATATCACCTGCATTAGCATAGTCTACTTCTTCTAATTCTCCATTTTTCATTGTATATAAATTAGTAATTTTTTCTTTTACATCCTTATTTACATTAACTATTTCAGTATCTTTTTTTATTTGACCTTCAACTACCTTTATGTAAGACATTTTTCCTATGAATGGGTCAACCATTGTTTTAAATACCAAAGCTCTTAAAGATTTTTCTTTTTCAATAGCTTTTGGTTGTATGTATGCACCTATAGTTTTTAGTATTTCTTCTGATCCTATGTTATTTATTGTAGAACCACATATTACAGGTATTATATCTCCACTTTGTATTCCTATTATTATTCCTTTTTGAATTTCCTGTGGACTTAATTCTTCTCCATTAAAATATTTGTCTAACACTTCATCATCAGTTTCTGCTATATGTTCCATTAAAGCTTCTTTCACACTTGAAACTTGCTCTTTGAATTCTCCATCTAAATCGTCATCCAAGTTTTCTAACACATTATGTAATTTAACAAATTTTTTATCTTTATATATAGGGCTTATCATTGGTACTATCTTATTGTCATATTTTTCTCTTAACATTTCTATTGCATCTTTATATCTTGCCTTTTCATTGTCTATTTTATTTATAAACATGATTTTCGGCATATTTTCAGTCAATTCTAGTGATTTTTCAGTTCCAACTTGTATAGGAGAAGTTGCATCTATTACTATAATAGCTGCATCACTTGCTCTTAACGAAGAAATTACTTCACCGCTAAAATCAAAATATCCTGGTGTGTCTAATAAATTGTACTTGATACCGTTGTATTCTATGGGAGCTAACCCAATACTATAAGTCATGTTTACTTTATCAGACAACTTGGGCATCTTTTTTGAAATATTTGTAGTGTATGCTAGGGCATCAATTAAATTAGATTTCCCACATCCACTATGCCCCAGTATTGCAACATTTCTTAAATTGTTACTATCATAGACTTTCATATTAGCACCTACCTTTTTTAATTATATAAAATTATCAAGTGTTATAAATAATTTTATACCATTTACATGTATAATATTCCTAATTATGTAAGATAAGATTACCTTATTATTATAAGAATAATTTGGTACTCTTTCCCTTGGATTTAAAATATATTTCTACACACATCTATATTTTTCCTCTTTTTTGTATAAAAAAACTCTAAAGCAGTTATTTACTATGCTTTAGAGTTTTTTAATTCACTATTATTCTACTCTATTCTAATGTCATCAATAATTGTTTATCACAAACCATTTCATTTTCTTTAACTTTAATAGACTTTATTTTCCCACTTGTTTTTGATACTATATTAGTTTCCATTTTCATAGCTTCTATAACAATTAATGGTTGATGTTCTTCAACTTCATCTCCTTCTTTAACAAGAACCTTTATTACTTTTCCTGGAATACTAGCCCCTATTTGCAAAGTATTATCCATATCAGCAGTTTCTACTTGCTTAATACTGCCTGCATAATTATTATCTTTTATCTCTACTTCTCTATGCATTCCATTTAGGTCAAATACTATTGTTCTATATCCATTTTCTTTTACATCACCTATATTTCTTAAACTTATAGTTAACATTTTTCCTTCTTCTATTTCCACATCACATTCTTCACCTATGTCAAGACCATAGAAGAATACGTTGCTTTCTAATTTGGAAATATCATTATATCCTTGTAAATGTTTTAGATATTCTTCATATACTTTTGGATATAATTCATAACTTAATATATTTCTTATATTAGATTTCATATTAAATTTTTCATTTAAATAATCTTTATCTTTGTCAAAATCCGCTTGTGGTATTAATAAACCAGGTCTTACAGTAATAGCCTCTTCACCTTTTAATACTACCTTTTGTAATTCCTTTGGTATACCACCTTCTGGTTGACCTATCATACCCTTACAATAATCTACTACTGAATCTGGGAATGATAATTTCTTACCTTCTTCAATAATATTATCTTTGTTCAATTTATTTTTTGTCATAAATATTGCTAAGTCACCTACAACTTTTGAAGATGGAGTAACCTTTATTATATCTCCAACTATTTGATTTGCTTCTTTGTAATTTACCTTAAGAGTATCAAAGTCATCTCCTAAACCAAAGCTATCAGCTTGGGCTTTTAGATTTGAATATTGTCCTCCTGGCATTTCATATTCATATATTTCAGCAAAAGAAGTACTCATACCACTTTCAAATTTTTTATAAATTTGTCTTAGGTCTCCGTAGTAACTTGATAATTCTTCATATCCATATAAGTCGATCTTAGTATCTCTTTCTGTATTTTTTAGAGCTTCTACTATAGCATTTAAAGATGGTTGGCTTGTTAGACCTGACATAGTTTGTAATGCAGAGTCCACTATATCCACCCCTGCTTCAGACGCCATCAAACAAGTTGCTACACCGTTTCCACTTGTATCATGGGTATGTAAGTGAATTGGTGTTTTGACATTTTCTTTTAATGTTTTAATTAAAGTGTGAGCAGCATAAGGTTTTAAAAGTCCTGCCATATCTTTTATACAGATTATATCTACTCCTAAAGACTCTAATTCTTTCGCCATTTTTACATAATATTCTAAGTTATATTTAGATTTATTAGGATTTAATATATCTCCTGTATAACACATAGTACCTTCGACTATTTTTCCGGTTTCAAGCCCTGCCTCTATTGACAGTTTCATATTTTCCACCCAGTTTAGTGAGTCAAATATTCTTATAACATCGATTCCTTGATAAGCAGATTCTTTTATGAAATCTACTATTACATTATCAGGATAGTTTGTATACCCAACACCATTTGATGCTCTAAACAACATTTGGAACATAATATCCGGTATTTCTGTTCTTAATTTTTGTAATCTTCTCCATGGAGATTCTTTTAAAAATCTATAAGCTACATCATATGTAGCTCCCCCCCACATTTCTAATGAGAATAAATCTTTTTGGTACGCATTTGTTTCTTTAGCAACTTGTAATAAATCGTAAGTTCTAAATCTTGTTGCTATAAGAGATTGATGAGCATCTCTCATTGTAGTATCAGTTAATAATAATTTCTTTTCATTCTTTATTTTTTCAATATATGCTTTCTTTCCTAGTTTCTCAAACTGTACTTTACTACCTTCTACTTTAGGTATTCTTTCAGTTATTATTCTTGGTTGATGCAATGTTTCAAACTTAGGTTTAGGCATACATTTGTTTTCATTAACTATAACATCACCGATAAATTGAAGTAGTTTAGTTCCTCTGTCCTTACTCTCTTTTATCTTAAATAATCGAGGGTGTTCATCTATAAACTTAGTACTGCATTTGCCGGCTCTAAACATAGGATCTTGCAAAACATTAACTAAAAAACCAATGTTAGTTTTTACCCCTCTAACTCTAAGCTCATTTATAGATCTAATCGTCCTATTAATTGCTCTTTCAAATGTTCTATCCCAAGATATAGTCTTAACTAGTAAACTATCATAGTAAGGTGTTATACTAAATCCTGCACAACCATTTCCTCCATCAAGTCTAATACCTGCACCAGAACCGGTTCTATATACTTGTATTTTTCCTGTATCAGGCATAAAGTTATTTTTAGGGTCCTCAGTTGTAATTCTGCATTGTATAGCATATCCTGTTACTTTTATATCATCTTGAGATTTTATATCTATTTCTTCACTATCTAAGCTATATCCTTCAGCAACAAGAATCTGACTTTGAACAATATCAATTCCCGTAATCTCTTCTGTTACAGTATGCTCAACCTGAATTCTTGGATTCATCTCTATAAAATAATGATTCCCTTTATTATCAACTAGAAACTCTAACGTTCCTGCACTTACATATCCTACTTCTTTAGCTATTTTAACTGCATCTTCACAAAGCTCATCTCTTACTTTTTTATCTACAGAAAATGCTGGTGCATATTCAATTATTTTTTGATGTCTTCTTTGTACAGAACAATCTCTTTCATATAAATGAACTAAATTACCATGTTTATCACCTAATATTTGAACTTCTATATGTTTTGGGTCTTCTATATATTTTTCTATAAATATTAAGTCTTCTCCAAATGCTTTTCTAGATTCGCTACATGCATTTTCGTATTCAATAGCCAGGTTCTTTTCATCATAAACAACCCTCATTCCTCTTCCGCCTCCACCATTAGAGGCTTTTATCATTATTGGATACCCTATAAAACTTGCAACTTCTTTTGCTTGTTCAACACTTTTAATTACTTTTTCTACTCCAGGTATAGTTTTTACTCCAACGTTATTAGCAACCTTTTTAGAATTTATCTTGTCTCCCATTCTTTCCATTATTTCTGCAGATGGACCTATAAAAACAATACCATTTTCTTCACATTTTCTTACAAACTCTGGATTTTCTGATAAGAAACCATATCCAGGATGTATTGCATCTACATTTTTTTCTTTTGCAAGCTCTATAATTCCATCTATATCTAAATAAGCATCTATAGGTCCTTTATCTTTACCTATTAAATAAGATTCATCAGCCTTAGTTCTAAATAAACTATATTTATCCTCTTTACTATATATCCCTACACTTTTAATTCCTAATTCATGGCATGCTCTGAATATTCTTATAGCAATCTCGCCTCTATTTGCTACTAATACTTTTTTAAACTTTTTAAGCATGTTATCCCCCTTTTCCATATTTTAGTTGTAATATTAAAGATTATAGTCCATAAAATTTTAATTTTGAACCCCTACAAAAGAGTTTCTTAATAAATAATACAAATTCATTAAAACAGGTAAATAAATTTTGTATTTTAGCAAATTCCTATTTCTTAATTAAGTGATAGTAGAATGTTTTCATAATAATTTTTTATAATATTCCGATTGATATGAATATATATTGATCTAT
>NZ_JANKBY010000227.1:0-5917 GCF_024621905.1 Terrisporobacter muris | reverse complement strand
TTTCTTAATGCTAAAAAAGAGCTATTGGAAAACAATGTTTATTGTTTTCCAATAGCTCTTTTTAATATATTAAAGACACTACTTTATTTAATATATTAAATTATTAACTAAGCTAATAATTCTTTTTCTTCTATTACTTTTTTTGCTTCATCTTTAGCTATTGCTATTTCATCAAAAGGTAACTTTTCTCCATTTATTAATTGGTATTTTTCATGACCTTTTCCTGCAAATACTATCATATCTCCTTCTTGAGCATTTCTAATAGCATATTTTATAGCTTCTTCTCTATCTGCTATTTTTATTACTTCACAAGAAGATCCTTCAAAAGATTCTGCTATATCATTTATTACATTCATAGGCTCCTCATAGTCTGGGTTATCTGATGTAAGTATTGCTAAATCACATTCACGAGCAGCCACATCACCT
Organism: Terrisporobacter muris; assembly: GCF_024621905.1. Classification (NCBI taxonomy): domain Bacteria; kingdom Bacillati; phylum Bacillota; class Clostridia; order Peptostreptococcales; family Peptostreptococcaceae; genus Terrisporobacter; species Terrisporobacter muris. The sequence goes on along the minus strand of NZ_JANKBY010000227.1, from coordinate 5,491 downwards.
AGTTCTTTTCTTCTTATCTCTGTTCTTCCACCTACTGAACCAAATAAGCATACTAACCTTTGGTGATCGTAATTTTTAAGTGTTTGTAATATATTTTCTAAACTAACACCATTGTGAGCATAATCAACAATTACTGTTGCATAAGGAAGAATTGATAAAACTTCTACTCTACCACTAACTTTGGCATTTTTTAATGCATCTATCATTATCTCTCTTTTTACATCTAAATATTTGCACACCGCTATAACTGCCAGTGCATTATAGATACTAAAAGTTCCTGGAGAACATATAAAACATGGGAAAGTTTCAAATCTAGTATTACAATCAAAACTTACACCAAGAGAGTCTATCTCTTTTGAGTATCTTATATTATTTGCAGTTAAATCTGCATTATTTTCTATAGCAAAAGTCTCTACATCACAAGTTGCTGCTTTTATTATATCTTTTGCATATTCATCATCCACATTTATTATTCCATGCTTAGCCATTTTAAACAATCTTGCTTTACATTGTAAATAGTGTTCAAATGTTGGATGCTCCTTTGGACCTATGTGGTCTGGGGATAAGTTTGAGAATATTGCTACATCAAAATCAACATCTTCTACTCTATTTTGCATTATTCCACCAGAAGAAACTTCCATAGAAACACATTTTACCCCATTATCTAACATTTTTCTAAATATTCTGTGTAACTCATAGCTTTCTGGAGTAGTATTTGCAGTAACTTCATAAGTTCCATTAAAGAAAGTCCCATTAGTTCCTATTACTCCAGTATTAACTCCAGATTCATTTAAAACAGTAGCAATATAATTTGTTATAGTTGTTTTTCCCTTAGTTCCTGTAACACCTATTATTTTTAATACATTAGAAGGTTTTTCAAAAAAGTTATGTGATATTCTTGATAAACTGATTCTGCTATCTTCAACAAATAATTTCACTGCATCACATGGCAATTCCATAACAGATTTATTAGATTCCATTCCTTTTTGTAGTAAAAATACTCTAGCTCCATTATCATAAGCATTTTTCACAAATCTATGGCCATCTACAGTTTCTCCAATAAGAGCAACAAATATAAAACCTTCTTTACAGCTTCTAGAGTTATATGCTATATCTTTTATTTCAATTTCATTAATTTTTTCTAAAGGTAAGTTAGATGTAAAGCTTACATCTTCCATTAGTTTAAATAACTTCATAATATACTTCCTCTCTAATTTTAAAAATAGAGTAGGTAACCTACTCTATTTTAGTTTTCTTCCACTTCTTACTATAGTTTCTCTAGCAAGAACTTCTAGGGAATCTATATAAAAATTTCCATCTAATTCATTGTCATTTTTTAATATTGATAATTCTGTACAGCCAAGAATAACTCCATCACAATCATTTTCTTTTAAATAATCAACTATGGAATTAAACTTGTCCATGTCAGCTGGTTTACCACTTTTTATGTCATCATAAATTATTTCCATTACTTTAGACTGTCTATTTTCATCTAATGTTAAGTATTTCATATCATACTTCTCACACATATTTTGGTATAAGCTAGTTTTTATATTTCCAGTAGTAGCAAGAATACCTAGTTTTTTGTGATTAGTAGCTTTAGCATGTTTTATGGTTTCTTCTACTATATTTACTAAAGGTAAATTAACACTTCTTGCTATTTTTTCATAGAAGTAATGGGCTGTGTTGCATGTCATCACAATAAAATCCACACCATATTTTTCTAATTTTTTTGCATCATCTATTAATATATTTGATGGGTCTTCATCAGAACTTCCAACTATAAAAGCTGTTCTATCTGGTGTAGTCGCTCTATTTGTTATTATCATATCCACATGTTCTTGGTCAGTCTTTGCATCTGTCATATTTACAACCATATCATAAAAATATACAGAAGCCATAGGTCCTAGGCCGCCTAAAACACCTACAGTTATATTTTTCATATTATCACCAATCTACTTGCAATATTTTTTAAATTTTCTAAATTGATTTACATAGTATAAGAATATATACCATCTTCTTTTAAAATTACCTTTTAAGTCAGCTTCATATCCAAATGATGTAGCAGATTTTCCTGCAGCATCTAATTGTTTACATTTGTTAACTAACTCTTGATTTTTAACATATTTATAAACTACTTCTTTTGGTATACATCTCCAGAAGAAAGGTTCTTTTTGTATTTTTAAATCTAACTCTTTATTGTAAACTCTATCTTCCACAACAAATTTAGCTATGTTATTTCCTGAAGATGTTACATAGTAGTTACTTCTACCTTGTCTTAAGTTTATTTCAAATACTTTGTATTTATTATCTCTTGCATCATATTTTATATCAAAGTTTGAATATCCAGTATAGTTAATACTCTCTAAGAAGTTTCTGAATTTATTCATAACTTCTTCGTCATATTCAGTAATGATTGCAGCATGATTTCCTATTCCCTTTGGAGTATGTTCTTCTAATAAAACATGTCCTAAACATTGCATTTTAACTTTACCATTTTGATCTGAGTAGCAAGTTAAAACTCTCATATGTGAGTCATCTCCAGGTATGAAATCTTGAACTATCATAGATTTTTCATAACCATGAGAATATATTTTTTCTATTTCTCTTTTAAATTCTTCTTCATCTTGTATAAGATAAGCTTTGTTCATTCCTTCGAAAGCATTTTGGAAGAATGATATACTATCAGATGCTTTTAATATAACTGGATAGTTAAATCCAAAGTCTCTTATTTCATCACCTTTATTGTATATATATGTTTTTGGATAATCTAATCCATATTCTTCACACATATTGTAGAATAATTCTTTTTCTATTAACTTATCTTTAAGTTCTGCACCTATATAAGGTACTATATATTTTTCTGATAAAACATCTCTATAATCTATTATTAATTCTGCATACTCATCAGTACATCCGTGAATTATAAGTTTTTTATTTGGCTCAGAAAGTTCATCTGCAGTTTTTAATAAAACCTGTATAAACTCATCTTTATTTCCCATATTAGGGTCTACTCTAAAATCTATTATATTACTATCCTTTGTTGCTCCAAGTAGCATTTTCCCAAAAGCTATTGATTTAACTCCATAAGCTTCATGATAAGCTCTTGCAACAGAGTAACAGTTTATATCTCCACCAACCAATACAGGTTGAATTTTAATCTTATCCACTTCATCCACCTCTTATTCTTTTTAAATACATTGGTTATTATACTTTATTTCTTACAATCTGTCAAAAAAATGACTATTTCAAAATACGTGTAATGAGTTGAAATTTCAAGATTTCTGCTAATGCTTCTTTACTTTATGTAGTATAATTTCTATCTTCTTTTTTATTATTGCTTACATATTTAAAAATATAATACTTTTTATAAACTAAAAAAACTATCTCTCTTAATATTTTTAAGGAGATAGTTTTTTTAATTTATAAGTTTTGCTTTTCTTTTATTAAACCTTTTTTATAAGCGATTATTAACATTTTCAAATCATTTACCTCTTGTTGAATTTTCATACCATCATAGGTGTCTCTTACAAACATTCTATTTGCTCTATTTTCAACTATTATAGATGTAGATAATATATCTTTTTCATATAAAATAGAATCTTCAGCTGATGAAAAAGGTTCATGTGATACAAGTTGCATCATTTGAGAGTTATATATTAATGTATATCCTGCTATTCCTGTTTTTCCTTGATAAGCTCTAGAAAATCCACCATCAATAGCTAGAATTCTTCCTCCAGCTTTTACAGGACTTTCACCATTTTTACTTTTTACTGGTACATGACCATTAATTATATGGCCACTTTGAAAATCTAGTTCAAACTCATCAAATATATTCTTCAAAACTTCATCTTCTTCTCGTAAAGTATAATATGGATTTTTATTTTCTTTTTGTGCTTCTTTTTCAGCTATAAAATATCTTTCATAAGTTGTCATGTCATCTTTTCCAAATAAGGATGAACATTTTCCTGTCCATAAATACCACATCATATCTTTGCCATATTCTTTTTCTGGATGGTTTTTATCAAAGAAATAGCCCTTTCTAATGTAAGATTCCATCTTATCCATCAGCTCTCTACCTTTATATTCTTTATTGTCAATTTTCATAGACATAAAATCTCCATCATCAGTTAAAGGTATACAACCATGAACTAGTAAATTACCATTAGTTTTTAAATAGATACTTCCCTTTGAAAATAAAAATCCCACATGTTTTTGTAGTTTATCACTGTTCTCAAAAGATGTAGCCAACTTTTCTATTACTATTTCTTCTCTCGGCGTTAATTTATAAGGATCTTTCGGATCTATTGTTGGAAAATTAGTATCTTTTAATTTATAAGTTTTTCCTTTAAGTTCTATTGTTCCTTCATCATAGTTTACCTTGCTTAATAATAATCTATGATCCATTTCAAACTCCGGTCTTCTTTTAATTATTTCTGCCTCTAGCTTAAACTGAATTATACTAATTGCCTTATGCATTTTCGCTATTAGTGATTTTTCTGTTGTAGAAGCTTCATCATCACTCATTTTTGGCATAAACTCTACACAAGGGTCATCTTTATATACTTCTAAAGCAAATGTTGCAAGAGGTAATATATTAACTCCATAAATATCTTCTACTATGTCTAAGTTGGCATATCTAGCAGATATTCTTATGGCATTTGCTACACATACTTTTTGGCCTGCTGCAGCCCCCATCCATAAAATATCATGATTTCCCCATTGTATATCCACATTGTGATAATTCATTAAAGTGTCCATAATAACATCGGGTCTTGGCCCCCTATCGTAAATATCTCCAACTATATGTAATCTATCTATAACAAGCTTTTGTATTGCTTTAGATACCTCTATAATAAACACTCTTGCCCTATCAATTTCTATTATGTTATCTACTATACTTTTATAATACTCATCTTTATGAGGGCTAGATGAATCTGGGTGCAATAGTTCCTCTATAATATATTTGAAATCTTCTGGAAGGAACTTTCTTACTTTTGATCTTGTATATTTACTAGAAGCATATCTTAAAAGCTCAATTAATCTATGAATAGTTATTCTATAGAAATCCTCTATCTCTTTTTGACTTTCTTGTTTTTCAATTAAATCTAGTTTTTGTTCTGGATAATATACAAGAGTAGCCAGCCTTCTACGTTCACTTTCTATCATAGAATTGCCAAACAATTCTTCTATTTTTCTTTTAACTACTCCTGACGCATTTTTTAATACATGAACAAAAGGTTCATATTCTCCATGAATATCTGACAGAAAATGTTCTGTACCTTTTGGAAGATTTAATATTGCTTTTAAATTTATAATTTCAGCGCTTGCTTTTGATATGCTTGAATATTGCTTCGATAATAATTTTAAATATTTAAGTTGGCTGTTTAAATAATCATCTGAAACTTCATATATTTCTTTCATTCAAAATTCCTCCATATTAATTTTATTACTAAAATAATTATAACATAGTTTAACAAATTAATTTTTT
>NZ_JANKBY010000226.1:0-5927 GCF_024621905.1 Terrisporobacter muris | reverse complement strand
ATGCTAACTTCCTATGAAGATTTAAATAATTTATGTAAAAACAAAAAACATTTAGATTATATTTTTATCACAGAAAAAGTAAATAATAAAGAAAGCAATAAATCAGATGCTTATATAAACAGTAAAAAGTATAAAAAATTAATTGATTCTTGCAATAAATATACTAATAATAATGATTTTATCTCTATACCAGGCTTTGAATTAAGTACCAAGTTAAAAAGTGAAAAAAATAAAACTAGCATTAATACTTTCAACTGTGAAAATCCATTTTTATTTAAAGACAATATAGAGCTTGAATTATTTTATAAAAAATTATTTTACTATGAAGATGATTTAATTTGTCAATTTAAGGATAATGATAACTTAAACAGTATTGATTATTTTAAATATTCACCATATGGAGATAATATTATCTCTTTACTTGAATTAAAAAAAGAAAAAAATGCTAAAGGGAATAGGAATGAATTAAATTTGGATACATATAAAGAAGCTTTAGATAATGGTTGGCATATAGGTCCTATGGCTTGTGAATATAATGAGTACCCTCTTGATAATATTGAAAACAATATTAGAACGACAATACTTTGCGAAGACTTAAGCAAAAGTAAGATTATAGACGCTATAAAAAATAGAAGGATGTATGTTAGTGAGGATAATAACATAGACGTGTATTATTCATTAAATAAAATGCCTATGGGGAGCATAATAAAATCTCCTTCCTATGTTAGAATTATCGTAAGTTCCATTAATAATGATGAATTGGATAAAATAAAAAAAATAGAAATCTTTAGCAACAATAATGAAGTAATCTACAAACAAGATTTTGATTCAAATTATGCAAAAGTTGATTTTACTTTAAAACCTCCAATAAAGAATACCTATTATTTCGCAGTAATAACAGAAGAAAGCAACAAAAAATCCGTAACATCTCCTATTTGGATTGAACCTTAAAATTTACTTCCTTTAAGCTACTGAGTGTCATAAATATCCAAAATACTTTTACTTCAATTATAAAAAGAGAGGAAAATTCCTCTCTTTTTTAACATTTAATAGGTATTTGGATTTCTGTGATAAACTCATCTTTATTTTCCGTTTCATGTATGTCTATCTTATAAATTTCCATAGGATTACCTGTTATTATTAATTTGTTTTCATTAATAAAGTCAAACATATGCTGTATATGTTCTTTGTTGTTTACATAATCACCACTATAAGTTAAAGTTACATAATAACCTTCTTCAAATACTATATTATAGTCTTTGGCATTATCTTTTAATAAGCAAAATACGGCTTCAAAATCCGTTGTTATTCCCTTTTCAATAGAATTCATATTAAATAAAGATCCTACATTATTATTTCCTAGTATACCAAATTTATTATTATGATCCTTTTGAAGTTTTTGTATTAATAAATCAAAATCTTCATCTCTTTTAATTTGACCATTTAGTATTAACCCTTTTCGTTTTTTTAAATAAGATAATTCTATATTATTTAGATTTGAATTTTTTGCAGTATTTTCTATAGATTCCATTCTTTTTCTCATATTTTCTTTTTGTTTTAATAATTTTAGTATTTGATCATCTAATAAAGTTATTCCGTTCTCAAGTAATTTATTAGTAGAATTCAAGTCTCTATTTTCTAAATACTCCTTAATCATCTTAAAAGAGAAGCCTAAACTTTTTAATTCTTTTATTAAATTCAGTCTCCAAATATCAGAAACACTGTAAAGCCTATACCCATTGTCATCTCTAGTAGGTTTAATTATGCCTAACTTCTCATAATACATAAGCGAATCTCTACTCATGTCATACATTTCAGATATTTCTCCAATTTTGTAATAATCTTTCATTTTCGCTCCTTTTTTAATACATACTGAAATATATTATTCCACAAAGAAAAAATTTTTTCAATAAATTTAAAAATATTTACTGATTTTTATTGACCTTGGTATAGTACCAAGGCTTAAGATATAGATATAAGGAGTGATAAAATGTCAAAAAGTTTATTCAAACAATTTCTAAGGTATTTAGGACCTTCTGTTGTTGCCATGTGGGTTTTCTCACTATATACAATAGTTGATGGGATATTTGTTAGTAAAGGTGTTGGAGAATTAGCTCTAGCTTCAGTAAATATTTCTATGCCTTTTATTAATTTTGTATTTGCTATATCTGTATTATTTTCCACAGGTGCATCTACAGTTATAGCCATGTATCTTGGAAAAAAAGATTTAGAAAATGCAAATGAAGCTTTTTCACTTAATTTATTTACTATTACAATTCTTGCAATCATAATTACTGTTACATCGATCTTAGGACTTGATTATCTTGCTAAAGTCTTGGGTGCAACTCCAGATACTATAGGTTATGTTAAAGATTACTTATTTATAGTATCATTATTTAACATATTCTTTATCGTTTCTTATTCTTTAGAAGTAATAGTAAAAGCTGATGGTTTCCCGTTCTTAGCAACTATTGGTGTAGTAATTTCAGCTATAACAAATATAGTTCTAGATTATATTTTTGTTATAAAACTTGGATATGGTATAAAAGGTGCGGCAGTTGCCACTGGTATAGCTCAAGTACTTTCAACTGTATTTTTCTTAAGCCATTTTTTAAGAAAGAAATCTACTTTAAGATTTGTTAAATTCAAGTTCAGTTTTAATACAATCAAAAGAATAATTTCTTTAGGATTCCCTGATTGTACTTCAGAATTAAGTGTGGGAATAGTTACAATTTTATTTAATCAAACATTACTACGATTAATAGGTCAAGATGCATTAATATCTTATAGTGTAATTTGTTATGTCAATACTCTTATATTAATGACAATGATTGGAATAACTCAAGGTGCTCAACCTTTAATTAGTTTCTACTTTGGTGCAGGAGAAATTGACAAAGTAAATCATTTATTAAAAATGGGACTTAAAACTGTATTAATAACTTCAGTTGTAGTATTTATATCATCAATTTTATTTGCTGGTAATATTACTGGATTATTTATAAATCCACAAGAAACTCAGCTATTTAATAATACTATTTCTGTGTTTAAATTATATTCAATTTCTTTCTTATTCGTAGGATTTAACTTGATTATTTCTGGATTCTTTGTTTCTATAGAACAACCATTATATTCTTCTATAATTTCTCTTGGAAGAAGTTTAGTATTAGTCACAATAAGTTTATTTTTATTAACTAAGCTATTTGGTGGTGATGCTATTTGGATTACTACAGCAGTATCTGAATTTGTTTGTTTAGTTATTTCTTTATCATTATTGTTTACGTTTTTTAAAAAGAAAAAATTAAACTCTAAAAATGAATCCTCGTCTAAAATTATGAAAGATTCTATAATTTTATAAATCCTATACTCCAATATAGATAAAAAGGCATGTTATTAATTTTAATAACATGCCTTTTTATCTATTCTTTTACGTCAATAGCTGAAACTGGACATTCATCCCTAGATCTAATTGCACTATTTTTTTCGTCTAATGGTACATCTGCTGATATAGCAACTGCTTTTCCATCACTATCCATAGAGAAAACTTCCGGACATATTCCTACACAAGTTTCACATGCTATACAAGTATCTTTATTTACATAAGCTCTCATTGTATTTCCTTTCTTTGTAGCTCGTCATAAAAATAATTAGTCATCAATATCGATTGCGTCTACTGGACAACTATCACAAGCTTGTTTTGCATTTCCAAGTACATCTTCTGGTATATCTCCATTTATTGCGTGAGCTATCCCATCATCAGTCATATGAAAAACCTCAGGACATACTTCTGGGCATGTTCCACATCCTATACATAAATCATCATCAACGTAAGCTTTCATAATTATACCTCCATATTTTTCTATAATATGGTTTTATAATTCCCAATTTAATTTAATATATTACATATTTACAATTATTTCTTAACAGTAGCTTTTATAAAACTTTTGATTATTGGGTTTGCTCTATTAGGTCTACTTTTAAATTCTGGATGATATTGTACTCCTACGAAGAAATCATTATTAGGCACTTCAACGCCTTCTACTAGATTTTCATCTGGCGAAGTTCCTCCTATAACCATTCCTGAATTTATAAAATCTTTTCTGTATTTATTATTAAATTCATATCTATGACGATGTCTTTCACTTATGTTTAACTTACCATAAGATCTTTCCATCATAGTGCCCTCTTTAATTTTACAAGGGTAGGTACCTAGCCTCATTGTCCCTCCCAAAGGAATATTACCATATTGATCTATCATTAAATCTATAACTGGATATTTGGAGAATTTATCAAATTCTGTTGAAGTAGCATTATTAAACCCTAAAACATTCCTTGCAAATTCAATAACGGCAATTTGCATCCCAAGACATATTCCTAGGTAAGGTACATTATTAACTCTAGCATAGTTAGCCGCGCATATCATACCTTCAACCCCTCTATCTCCAAAACCTCCTGGTACTAAAATTCCATCACAGCATTTTAAAATTTCCTTTGCACTAGTATAAGTAACACTTTCAGCATCGATCCATTTTACATTTATATTAGCGCCATTTTCATAACCTGCATGAGATAATGCCTCCACTACTGATAAATAGGCATCATGTAACTTAATATATTTTCCTACAAGGGCAATAGTTACTGTTTTATTTATATTTTTTACTCTTTCAAGCATTTCTTTCCATTCACTCAAGTCACATTTATCATATTTAATATCCAGTTCCCTGCATACAATTTCACAAAATCCTTGTTCCTCTAACATTATCGGAACTTCATATAGTATATCTATGGTTTTATTTTCAATTACACAATCTTTTTTTACATTGCAAAATAGTGAGATTTTTTGTTTGATAGACTCATCAATAGGTTGTTCAGAGCGTGTTACTATTATATTAGGCATGATTCCAAGAGATTGAAGCTGCTTTACAGAGTGTTGAGTTGGTTTGGATTTGTGCTCCCCTGAGCTTTTAATATAAGGGACTAATGTTACGTGTATAAAGAGACAATTATTTCTTCCTACTTCTAGAGACACTTGTCTTATGGCTTCCATAAAGGGTTGACTTTCTATATCTCCTACAGTTCCACCTATTTCAGTAATTACCACATCTGCATTACTTTTTTGTCCCACGCTGTAGATAAAGTTTTTAATTTCGTTTGTTATATGAGGTATAACTTGGACAGTTTCGCCTAAGTAATCTCCTTTTCTTTCTTTATTTAGCACGTTCCAATATACTTTTCCTGTTGTTAAGTTAGAATACTTGTTTAAATTTTCATCAATAAATCTTTCGTAGTGACCTAAATCTAAGTCAGTTTCAGCACCATCCTCTGTTACAAAGACTTCTCCGTGTTGATAGGGACTCATAGTTCCTGGATCCACATTTATATATGGATCTAATTTTTGTGCTATAACCTTAAGTCCTCTTGCTTTAAGTAATCTTCCTAAAGAGGCAGCAGTTATCCCTTTTCCAAGACCTGATACTACTCCTCCTGTTACAAATATAAATTTAGTCATGTTATTATTCCCCCTCTACATATGTTTTAGTATTCATAAATTTTTAAAATATTTTTAGCAACTTCCACCTTTGTGATTCTTAAATCCATTGCTTGCTTTTCAATATATTTATGAGATTCTTCTTCACTCATTTTCAAATATTGAATCAAAGTCAATTTAGCCCTATCAATTAACCTTATATCATTTATTTTTTCCTTTAATTTTTCATTTTCATTTACAATAGGATTAAATTTCCTTCTACAAGTAATATAAGAATTAATTATATTAATGAGCATAAGCTTATTCAATGGTTTTTCAATTATGTAAATTCCTTTACTCTCTAAGTTATATATATTCTCTTGAGATGAATTATTTTTAACTATCAATATTATAGAAGTATTCGTGTTATCATTTATAAATAATGATAAATTTTCACCATAAT
>NZ_JANKBY010000225.1:0-5944 GCF_024621905.1 Terrisporobacter muris | reverse complement strand
AGGCTATTATGAGGAATATAATTGACTATGTGGAAAGTGAATTTCACACCATGAATGAAAAAAAATTTAATACTGTAGACTCTCTTATTCTTTCTCAAGTTACCAACTACTTATACGATGACTTAGTAGGTAATTTGTCTAACCTTAAACCTCCTATATATTTTAAAGATCTATTGAAAGCAGAATACTTTGGAAAAATGTTTCGTAGCTTTATTTTACCTAAAAAAAATAAACACCTATTATTTTCTTTAGCTGCAAGTCCAAGGTTTAGAAATATTGAAATTAATTATCATGTATCAAAAATAGACTCCGATGAAGAAAAACAATTTTCTGCTACAACATTTATATTGAGTAACGAGTTTGCTTATTTGGGTTTTAGAGGAACGGATACTACTGTAGTTGGTTGGAAAGAAGATTTTAATATGGCTTTTGTTTGCCCTATCCCATCTCAACTTGAAGGGGTTGATTATGTAAATACAATTGCAAAATTATTGCCCCATAAGTTATATATTGGAGGCCATTCAAAAGGTGGCAATATTGCTGTTTATTCTGCAATGAATTGTAACAATAGTATAAAGCCTAGGATAGAAAAAATATATAGTCATGATGGACCTGGTTTTAGAGAAGAAGTTATAAAAAGTGAAGAATTTAAATCTATTAAATATAAAATAAATAAAACTATACCCTACTCATCCTTAGTTGGTATTCTGCTTGAAAATCATGAATATTATCATGTTGTAAAAAGTAGCGGTGTAGGAGGTATTATGCAGCATGATCCTTTTTGGTGGGAAGTTGGAAATGAAGATTTCATATACCTAGACGAACTGTCATCAAAATCTAAATATATTAACAAAACTCTCAATACTTGGCTTAGTCAAATTTCTGATGAAAAACGCAAACAATTTATAGAAGCCTTGTTTGAAGTTTTAAATTCAACAAAATGTGAAACCATTACTGATATTGCAGTTAACTGGAAAACTAATCTTCCTATTATCTTGGATGCGATAAAGCATATGGACCCAGAAGAAAAAGTTCTTATCATGGAGTTATTTAGACAATTAGCTTTTTTATCCATTAAAATTATGTCAAAGAATGATAAAAACTATGTAATTTTACAAAACAGAAATAAATCATAAATTCTTCAAAAAAACTGTAATGAGATTATAAATAAATCTCATTACAGTTTTTTACTTATCTTACTTGTCTTTATAAGAACAACAATAATCTCCGTAAGTTTTAACTATTACTTCAAAACTTGATTTTTCTGGAACTATAAAGCTATCTCCTTCTTCATAAGTTCTAAACTCACTTTCATTAGGTAGACGAATATCCATTTCTCCGCCTATAACCTCCATTAATTCTTCCACACCCGTATTAAATACATACTCGCCTGGCATCATAAATCCTAGAGTTTTTCTTTCTCCATTTTCCAAATAAATAGTTCTACTAGTTACTTTTCCATCAAAATATACTGTAGCTTTTTTTACAACCTTTACATTATTAAATTCCATATTATTAGTCCCCTTTTTTATAATCCTCTAGCCTTATTTACACAAGCTTTCATACATTCTATAATTGAACTTCTAAATCCTTTTTCTTCTAAAACTCTTACTGCCTCTATAGTAGTTCCACCTGGAGAACAAACCATATCTTTTAATTCACCTGGATGTTTTCCAGTTTCAAGAACCATCTTTGCACTTCCCATAACAGCTTGGGCTGCAAATTTATAAGCCTTATCTCTAGGCATTCCATCCATTACTGCTCCATCTGCCAAAGCTTCTATAAACATATATACATAAGCTGGTGAAGAACCACTTACTGAAACTACAACGTCCATTAAGTTTTCTCCCACAACTTCTGTTTTTCCAAATCCACTTAAAATATTGCAAACATAATCTAACTCTTCTTTAGTTACTAAATTATTGTGACAAACTCCTGTTATCCCTTCACAAACTAATGCTGGAGTATTAGGCATTGTTCTTACTATTTTCACATCTTTACCAAATAAAGAGTTTAATCTTTCTAAAGTTTGACCTGGTGCTATAGTTACTATAATTTGATTTTCTCTTACATGATCTTTTATCTCATTTATTACTGTTGCATAATATTGAGGTTTTACAGCTAAAACAACTACTTCTGCTTCTTCTATTACTTTTAGATTATTTTCTGTAGTTTCAATATTTAAACTTTCTTTTGCTGCTGCTAAACTTGGAGCATAAGCATCTGACGCTATAATTTCATCACAAGAAATAATTTTATTTTTTATGATACCTCCCATCATAGCCTTAGCCATATTTCCTGCTCCAATAAATCCTAATTTTTTACTCATTTCAAATATCTCCTTTTTCCCTAATTAACACTGTAACTATTATTTAAATTATTTATAGTAACTACAGTTTTTTATCTATAATAAATTCTCCGCTCATATTTTGAGCAACGGATTTGTCTCAGTAGTAACAAAGACATATCGTTGGCGATATGAGCGAAGCGAATTTTTATAAAGCTTGTTCAGTACGGTCAATTATCTCATCTTGAAGAGCTTTACTTAAGTTTCTAAAGTGGTCACTATACCCAGCAACACGAACTATTAAGTCTTTATAATCCTGTGGATTATTTTGAGCATTGATTAATGTTTGTCTATCTATAACATTAAATTGTATATGATGCCCATCCATATCAAAATAAGCTCTTACTAAGTTTGCCATTTGATCTAAACCATTTTCTCCAGCAACTACACTTGGAGTGAATTTTTGATTAAGTAATGTTCCACCAGTTCTTAAATGATCCATCTTTGATGCAGATTTTATAACTGCAGTTGGGCCATTTGTGTCTCCACTCTTAGATGGTGATATACCTTCTGATACTGGTTTCTTTGCCAGACGTCCATCTGGAGAAGCCATCATTATTTCACCAAAGTAAACATGGCAAGTAGTTGGAAGCATATTTATTCTATATTGTCCACCCTTCATATTTGGTCTACCTGTTACTGTTTTTTGGTAGAAGTTGAATACATCTTTCATTATATCGTCTGCATAATCATCGTCGTTACCATACTTAGGTGTTTTGTTGCTTACTAAATTTTTAATTATTTCATATCCTTCAAAGTTATTTTCTAAAGCATCCATTAATTCTTCCATAGAGAATTTTTTCTTATCAAATACATTATATTTAATTGATGCTAGAGAGTCTGTTATTGTTCCTATACCAACACCTTGGATATAGTTAGTGTTGTATCTAGCTCCTCCAGCATTGTAGTCCTTACCACTTGATATACAGTCATTTGTTATTATTGATAAAAATGGAGCTGGCATATATCTAGCATAAATCTCTTCTATTACATTACTTCCTTTTATTTTTATATCTAAGAAGTATTCTATTTGCTTTTTATAAGCTTCAAATAATTCTTCGTATGATTTGAAATCTTTAGCATATCCTAATTGTAATCCTAATTGTTTTTTACTTACATTGTCATAACCATTATATAAAGTAAGTTCTAATATTTTAGGAAGGTTGAAATATCCAGTTAATATATAAGCTTCATTTCCAAATGCTCCAGTTTCAACACATCCACTAGTTCCACCAAGTCTAGCATCTTCAATAGTTTTTCCTGCATTTAATAACTCTTGTATTATTGCTTCTGTATTATAAAATGCTGGTTGACCCCAACCTTTTCTTGATATTTCACAAGCTCTTTTTAAGAATTTACGAGGAGTTTTTTTACTTATTTGTACGTTTGAGCTTGGTTGTAATAATTTCATTTCATCCATACAATCAAGTATTAAATAAGAAACATCATTAACTCCATCTTTACCATCTTCAGTAATACCACCAGTATTTATATTTGCAAAGTCAGTGTAAGTTCCACTTTCTTTTAATGTTATACCTACTTTAGGTGGTGCTGGTTGATTATTAAATTTAACCCATAAATTTTCTAATAATTCTAATGCTTTTTCATCATCTAAATTTCCAGCTTCTACATCTTTTTCATAGAATGGATATAGATGTTGATCTAGTCTTCCTGGGCTATATGCATCCCATGGATTTAATTCAGTAGTTACTCCTAAGTGAACAAACCAGTACATTTGAATTGCTTGCCAGTAAGTCTTAGGCTTGTGTGCAGGCACTACATCGCAGTTTGCAGCTATTTGTAATAATTCTTCTTTTCTAACTGGATCAGTTTCAACTTCTGCTAATTCTCTAGCATATGCTGCATATCTTTCCCCTAGAATTATTATTGCATCACAACATATATCCATTGCATTTAATTGAGCTAATTTATCTATAGCTTCTTTATCATTGAAATAATCTATCTTTTCCTTAGCTGCTTTAATATCTGCTTTATAATCTAAAAATCCTTTTTCATATATTTTCTTTGAACCAACAGTATGACCTGGTCCACGCTGTTCCATAAATTCAGTGAATATACCATTTTCATAACAAGTTTTCCACTCATCAGTCATGGCATTTAAAATTTTATGTCTTATTGAGCGCTTTTCCCAGAAAGGAATTATTTTTTCTTCTTGTAATTTCATATCTTCTTCTGTAACTTTGAAGAATATTAAATCTCTATCATTCATAACTTTCATATCTTCTAAAGTATGACAGCAAAGTTCTGGAAAAGATGGTGATGATTGAGGTGAATCACCTTTTTCACCAACAATTAATTCTCCCTCATTTATGCAAAGTGTTTTATTTTCCATAAAATGTTTAAATGCTAAAGCTCTCATTTCTGGAACTGAAACAGATCCTTCATATTCCATATAAGCGTCTGTCATAAGATTAGCTCTTTCCATATAAATATGTGGAGTAGCTTCTACACTTTGCTTTCTTAATTTCTTAATTCTTTCATTCATTCCTCTTTCCATGTCTTAACCCCCTATTTTTGTATTATTAAATCCATTTTTTATAAACAGTTCTTGAAGTTCTTTCATTCTGTCTTTGCTTGGAATTGTAAAGTTTTCACCTTTATATTTCATATCTAATCTGTCATATTTACTACTAGCAATATTGTGATATGGTAATAAATTCACTTGTTTTACACATACATTTTCTTTTAAAAACTTAATTATTTCTTCCATATCCTTGTCATCGTCATTTACAGTTCCTATAACTGGAATCCTTATATAAATATTTGCATTATTTTCACTTAAATATTTTAAATTACTAAGTATAAGCTCATTTCCCTTGCCCATATACTTTTTATGTTTTTCATTGTCCATAGTTTTTATGTCATAAAGGAAGGTATCGGTATACGGTAAAACCTTTTCATAATTAACTTCTGGCGCATATCCACACGTATCAATAGCTACATTGTATCCTTTTCTCTTTATTTTCTTTAATAAAGAAACTATAAGGTCACTGTCTTGTAACATTACTTCCCCTCCAGATAAAGTAACTCCACCAAAAGAAGATTCATAAAACATACTATCTTTTTCTATTTCCTTCATTATGTCATTAATTGAATAATCAGTACCTGCAATTTCCCTAGCATTGTTCACACAATAATCTAAACATTTGCCACAAGTCTCGCAACTTTTTCTATCATATTTAACATTTCCACTTTCATCATCTTTTGTGTTACAAGAGCAGACTTTAGTACAATATAGACAATTGGTACATTTTTCTCTATTGAACATTATTTCTTTTTTAAAACTTTGACTTTCTGGATTATGACACCACCAACAATTTAATGCACAACCTTTAAAAAACACTGTTGTTCTTATTCCATCTCCATCATGGATAGAATATTTTTGAATACTTATTATATTTGGTATTTTCATAACCTCCCCTCTTTTTTCATATATATGAATTTTATACCTTTATAATTTCATGATAGTACATTGTTATTAATTTGTCATTTGTTTTTTTCATTATTTTTTATATTTTTTCATTCATATGAAATAAATATTTATTTATATAAGTTGACTTATTCAACATATTAATT
>NZ_JANKBY010000224.1:0-5998 GCF_024621905.1 Terrisporobacter muris | reverse complement strand
ATATTCAATCTATACTTTTTATATATAACAAAAGATTGATAAAATAATGAAAGCTCCCAGTTTAATCGGGAGCTTATTTTCTATTCTTCTCTTAATTCTCTTTTATTTCTTTTTACTATTTCTAAAGTTTCTATTAGATTTTGTTCAACTGAACTTATTACATCTTCTGCATATTCAATAGATCCTTCTCTAATTTCAACTGCATAAGACTCTGCTCTACTTATAATTTCTGTAGCTCTTTCTTTTGCTCTTTCAACAACTTCGCTCGATTCTACAATATCATTAAATTGTTGTTTAAGATTTTCTTCGAACTGCTCTCCTTCTTTAGCTTTAATTTGAGCTTCTTGGTTAGCTTGTTCTATAATTTGTTCTGCTTCAGCCTTTGCTTCTGTTATTATTCTTTGCCTTTCTCTATTAATCCATATTGCTTGATTTACTTCTTCTGGCATTAATGTTTTTATATCATTTATAATAGCAAGAATTTCCTCTTTATCTATACTAATTGATTTTCTTGCTAACCCTTTAAGTGGTGCATGCTCTATTAACTCTTCTAATTCTTGAAATAAATCCATGATTTCTAAATCTATTTTCATATTATTCCCCCTAAATTACTATTTCGTCTTCTTTTCTATCGCCCAGATAACTTCTTCTGGCACTAAGTTTTTAACATCAGCTCCGAAGTTTAAAACTTCTTTAATTAATGATGAACTTACAAAAGAGTATTGCTTGTTAGTTGGTAAAAATATTGTTTCTATATCAGAATTCAATTCTTTATTCATATGAGCCATTTGTAACTCATAGTTAACATCTGCTTCACTTCTTACTCCTCTAACTAAAGTATCTATTCCATGTTCTTTACAGTAATTAACTAATAAACCTTGGAATTCAATCACTTTAATATTATTCAATTCTTTTGTACAAACCTCAATTAATTCAACTCTTTCTTCTAATGTAAAAAGTCCCTTTTTATTAGGATTTATAAGCACTCCAATTTGCAATTCATCAAATAGCTTAGCTGCTCTGAAAATTATATCTAAATGTCCATTGGTAATTGGATCAAAACTACCAGCAAATATTGCTTTACGCATTGGTTTGTCCATGTTATTCCTCCACTTTATAAAACGTTAATGTTGTATTACCATATTTTTTGTCTCTACTTTTGTACAATCTTCCAATATTATCTGGAAATTTATCTTTAGTATCATGTTCTACAACAATAATACCATATTCTTTTAAAAGGTTATTATTATCTATACTACCTAATGCATCACTAAACAGATTCTTATAATATGGAGGATCCATAAATATAACGTCAAATTTTTCATTTTTTAAAGATAAAGAGTTTATAGCACTTTTAAAATCTAAGTTTAATACTATACTTTCACTTTCAACTCTTGCCTTCTTTATATTAGATTTTACAATGTTTATACTTTCCTTACTATTATCTACAAAAATACATTTATTCGCTCCTCTTGATAAACACTCAATTCCTAAAGAACCTGTCCCAGCAAATAAATCTAATATATTACTGTCCATTATATATGGATTAATCATATTAAATAAAGACTCTTTAACTCTGTCTGTCGTAGGTCTTACGTCATCATTTTTCGGAGCATTTAATTTTAGTCCTCTTGCTTTTCCTGAAATAACTCTCAAAATTATATCTCCTTTCTTTATTTTACCATAAATTTCAACTAATTTAATGAGATTTCTTCACGTTCACTAAATTTATACAATATTTCTTCTTTTAATTTTTTATTATCTTCTTGCTGTAATTTTACATCTTGGCCAATTATGTATCTAGCCTCTAATTGAGCTTGTTTTAATATTTTAATATGTTTAAAAATGTTTGCAACTTTTAACTCTGGCAGACCATGTTGTCTTGTCCCAAAAAACTCACCTGGACCTCTTATTTCTAAATCTTTTTGAGATATTTTGAATCCATCTGTAGTCTCTTCCATAATAGCCATTCTTTCCCTACATACTTCTGTTTTTGAATTGTAAATTAATATGCAATAAGATTTATGCTTTCCTCTTCCAACACGGCCTCTAAGCTGATGAAGCTGTGCTAAACCAAATCTCTCTGCATTTTCTATTATCATCAACGTGGCGTTAGGTACATTAACTCCTACTTCAATAACCGTAGTAGATACTAATATATCTAGTTTTTTATTTTTAAAATCATCCATTATATCATCTTTTTCACTCGGTCTCATCTTACCATGAAGCAGACCCACTCGTAAATCTGAAAAAAATTCTCTTTTTAACTCTTCTACTAATTCAACTGCCGCTGTAGCTTCTATCTTTTCACTTTCATCTACTAAAGGACATACAACATAAACTTGTCTTCCTTTTTCAACTTCATTTCTTACTAAATTCTCATAAGCTTCTTTTCTTCTTTTATGTTCTATAGCTATAGTTTCTACAGGTTGCCTTCCTGGAGGCAACTCATCTATTATAGATATATCTAAATCGCCATATAAAATTAGCGCTAATGTTCTAGGTATTGGTGTTGCAGTCATAACAAGAATATCAGGACTATCTCCTTTATTAGATAATCTTCCTCTTTGTCTAACACCAAATCTATGTTGTTCATCCGTTATAACTATACCTAAATTTTTGAATTCCACCTTATCTTCTATAAGAGCATGTGTTCCAATAAGAATATCCACTTCTTGATTTTTTACTTTTTCTAATACTTTTTCTTTTTGTTTTTTTGTAAGACTCCCCACTAACAGCTCAGACTTAATATTAAAAGCTTCTAATGTTTCTTTAAAGGAATCATAGTGCTGTGATGCTAAAATCTCTGTAGGTGCCATTAAAGCTCCCTGATAGCCATTTAAAACAGCACTAGCTAGAGCAAGTAATGCTACAACAGTTTTTCCACTTCCCACATCACCTTGAACTAGTCTATTCATCACTTTTAAAGATGTCATATCCTTAGTAATTTCATTTAATGCTCGACTTTGAGCCTTTGTTAATTTAAATGGAAGAGATTTTATTATATCATTTAATTTTTCTTTTTCTTCAAATTCTATTCCACTAGCTTCATTGATTCCACTTTTAAAATAAAATAGTCCCAATTGTAAAATTAGAAATTCTTCAAAAACTAACCTATATAAGGCAACTTTTAAATATTCCTTATTAACTGGAGAATGTATATTTCTAACAGCAAAATCAATACTGCATAATTTATATTTGTCTAATATATACTTAGGTAAATATTCTTCAACTTTAAATTCTTCCTTTGCAAGAACTGATTTTATCATTCCTTGTAACTCTTTATTAGTTAAACCATAAGTCAAAGGGTATGCTGGTTCAATTTTACAAGTAGAACTTGGCTTATTAGTATAATGTTCTACTTCAATCGGGATAAATTCCTTAAAGTTATTTTCTATCTTAACTTTTCCAAAAGCTAAAATACTATCTCCACTTTTAAATACTTTTGTAATATATTCTTGATTAAAAAATGACATTTTTATATAACCGCTATCATCTCTTATATCTATCCTAGTTATTTTCATACCTTTTCGCGGACTATATGTATCAATTTTAGTTATAATTCCTTTAATCGATACCTTGTCCTCATTTTCCAATTGACTAATTTTTTTTATAATACTTCTATCTTCATATTGTCTCGGAAAATAATATATTAGATCTTTTAGCGTAAATATATTAAGTTTATGAAGTTTTTCAGCTCTTTTAGGTCCTATTCCTTTTACAAATTGTATCTCTTTATTTAAGTTATTCATAATTATCACCTACAATTATTATTCCCTTAAGATTAAAAAATCCTGTATAACATACTAATATAGTACGATTATACAGGACCAGTTAATCATTATTCAACTGAAACTAAGTAATAATAAAGAGGCTGTCCTCCATAGTGTAATTCCACATCTATATCTTCAAATTTTTCCTCTAAAGAATCTCTTAAGGCTTCTGCGTCTTCCTCAGAAGTATCTTCACCGTAGAATAAAGTTATTATAGCACTATCTTCATCTACTAATTTTTCAACAAGATCAGTAGTTATTTCATCAACCTTATCTCCTGCAGCTAATAATTTTCCTTCAGCTATACCAATTATATTTCCTTCTCTTACTTCTACATCGTTTATAACTGTGTCTCTTACAGCATAAGTTACTTGACCAGATTTTACTGAAGATAGGACTTCCATCATGTTTGCTTCATTTTCAGTTACATCAGCATCACCGTCAAATATTACTAAAGTAGCAAAAGCTTGTGCAACATTTTTAGTTGGTATAACTATTATATTTTTATCACTTAATTCTTTAGCTTGGTTAGCAGCCATTATTATGTTACTGTTATTTGGTAATATAATAATATTTTTTGCATGTAAGCTTTCTATTGCTTTCATAAAATCTTCTGTACTTGGGTTCATAGTTTGACCACCTTCTATTATGTGATCAACACCAAAATCTTTGAATATTTGTGCTAAGCCTTCACCCATAGAAGTAGCTATAAATCCGTACTCTTTTTCTTCAACTGGTACATCTTTAGTTTGAGCCGTTTCATTTAGTACCTTATTTTCATGTTGAAGTTTCATGTTTTCTATTTTTATTGTTAATAATTGTCCGTATTTTAATGCCTCTTGTATAGCAAGACCTGGGTCATTAGTGTGAACATGTACTTTTATCACACCTTCATCTCCAACTACAGCTAAGCTATCCCCAAATTTCATATACATATCTCTTACTGCTAAATCATCTATTTTATCACTTTCTAAAATAAACTCTGTGCAGTATTGGAACTTAATATCTTCACTAGATATGTTTTGTTCCACGTTAACCTCTACATTAGGAGATATTTCACCTTCTACAGATTTTATATCATTTCCTTTTAGAGATGATAACATTCCTTCATATATAAGAACTAATCCTTTACCACCTGAATCAACAACTCCAGCTTCTTTTAAAGCCTTTAGTAATTCTGGTGTCTTCTCTAGTGATTCATTAGCTTTCTTTACTATTAATTCAAGGAACTCAATCATGTCCATGTCCTTGTTAGCAACCTTTACTGCATATTCTCCACTTTCTCTAACTACAGTAAGAATAGTTCCTTCTATTGGTTTTATTACAGCTTTATAAGCAGTATCAGAACCATTTTTTAGAGCATTCGCTAAGTCTACAACATTTAAAGTTTCTTTTCCTTCTATTGATTTTGCTATACCTCTTATTATTTGAGATAGTATAACTCCTGAGTTTCCTCTAGCTCCCATTAAAGAACCTTTAGAAAGAGCTTTACCTATATCTGTTATATCATCATTTTCAACTTTTGATAATTCTTTAATTGCATATGATATAGTTAAAGACATGTTTGTTCCTGTATCACCATCTGGAACAGGGAATACATTTAATTTATCAACTAAATCTTTATTGTTTTGAAGATTATTTGCTCCTGAAACAAACATATCTCTGAATTGTTTTCCGTCTATACATTGAATCATATTCTTCCTCCTATATTACTTAACCCTGATACCTTGCACGTTAACATCAATTTTACTAACTTTTATTGAAGTTATATTTTCTACTGAATATTTCACTCTGTCTATTATGTTATTTGCTACTGTCGAAATATTAATTCCATACTGCATTATAACAAATAATTCTATTTCTATTTTATTATCTTCTGTTTCATATATCTTAACGCCTTTAGTAGCATTGTCTCCTTTTAATAATTCAACAATACCTTTTATCTTTTGTGAGAAACCTACTAATCCGTAACTCTCCATTGCAGCTCTGTATGCAATTTGAGCTATAACATGTTTATCTATTTCTATACATCCATATTTATTATTTACTTTAGTAGTCATGGTTTTACCCCCTCATTTTCTTTTTTAATAATATTTTGTACAATGTTGAATTATTAATTTCATCAATTCAACAAATTTCCTTTATTTTAATAAATTATAGTTTATATTTCTATTTTAGACAAGATATATAATACTATAAGTAATTAATAATTAAAAGTTATTTAA
>NZ_JANKBY010000223.1:0-6008 GCF_024621905.1 Terrisporobacter muris | reverse complement strand
TAGTTAATCCTTTAGGACGTATAGAGCCAGCAACAATAGATGGCGTATTCTCAGAAGGAATATTTCAAGGGTATCAAACATTGGATGCTCTAGGAGCAGTATCTTTATCAGCTGTAATATTCACAAGATAAAATAATGAGATTGAGGTGAGTTTTATTGTCTTTATTATACTATGATGCCATATATTCAAATTCAGAGAAAAAAGCAGAAATGGTAAAAAGAGTATCAGAAACCAATTTTGACATGTTTGAGAAATACATAGATTTAGCAATTGATGCTCAAGAGCGAAAGAAGGTTTCCGTAGCTTGGAGAGAAGTAGAGGGAGCAACAATAAGTCTTAAGCAAAGAACAAATTGTTTCACATATGATGTAAATGAAGAGATAATATTTTCTATCCCTAAAAATTTATATAAATTACATATTATAAATGGAAATTTAGAGTTAAATAGTGTGAATACTATTATGATTATAAATAGTACAACTATACCAGAGAATATTACATTCAGTAAAAAATGTGTATTAAAAAGTGATAATGAATGCTATATTAGCTTAGATAAAGAGATAAATTTAGATAACGTAGTAAATTTAATACTTAATAACACTATAGTAATAAACTTAGAAAAACTAGATTTTGATTTTAATTATAAAGAAATAAGTCAAAAAAATAATATGAATTTTAGAGTTACAAATATTTTATCTCAAGAAGATATCTATCGTGTCCAGTTTGAAGGAAGTCTAAATAATGTTGAACCAATAGTGTTGCCTAATGGAATAGAGATAGATGACTGGAGCATTATAAAGCGTAATGATAATGATAAAATTAAATATAGTTCAGGTAAAAAATTAAATATAATAAAAAAAGATATAGGGATAGTCTATACAGATGATTTTGTAGATGATAATACAGAACTTTTTATAAATGGATGTAAAATAAATCATAAAATGATCAAAATAAGTAGCCCAAATAGAATTATATATAAAGGTCATGATTATAATTTGTCTAATAAAAATGGAGTATTAAAAATTTTATTAGATGAAAATATTGGATTGGGGAAATTTGTAGTAGCCGATGATATGGGAATAGAGTATGAAGCGGATATAAGGAAAGAATACTCAAGAGGAAATACTATTAAAGTAGAACTTATTGATGAAGAAGATGATGCCGAAGAGATGTTTACTTCATTTTCAAAGATAGATTACTTTTTTGAAGACGGTGTTGATATGGTTACGAATGGAGAACCATCAAGAATAAGAGGTAGGAGAAATCCTAACTACAAAGAGTTTAAGATAAAATCAACTAATAAGAATGAAAATACTATTGAGTTGGAGTATCCACCTGTTAGGGGTCAGATTAATAATAAAATAGGCGTAGAAGATTTACCTAAAAGGTTACATCTTCCAATAAATACTTATCAGCTAGAAAAACAAAAGCAAGCCTTGAATAAGATAAATAAAACACCTCTTTTTGAAAATAAAGGAATACTGTCATTGGTTGAGAGTAAAGATATAAAAGGTGTATGGAGAAACTTTCCTAAAAAGCAGGTGTCTGAATGGTATGTATTAACTGATGAATCTAGGGATGGAACTATTAAACAAAGAGAGTTTGTAGAACGTGCTATAAGCACACCAGACTTTATGTTACTAGAAGGTCCACCTGGCTCAGGAAAAACAACGGCTATAATAGAACTTATAATTCAGTTAATTAAAGATAATAAAAGAATACTATTATCATCATCTACTCATGTTGCTATAGATAATGTTCTTGAACGTATAAAGGAGCTTGGATTAATGGAAGATATCCTACCTTTAAGAATTGGAGAAAAACGTAGTATATCTGAGTCAGTAAAAGAGTTTGCTATTGGTGATATATTGACAGAAGATAACAAAATATATAGTGATATTATATTAGATTCTGCCAATTTAGTATGTGGAACTACAATAGGGATTTTACAACATCCCCATTTTAAGAATGCTAATCAGGATATACCTATTGCTCCAGCATTTGATTATTTGATAATGGATGAGTCTAGTAAAGCTACATTTCAAGAATTTTTAGTACCTGCTTTATATGCTAAAAAATGGATTCTTGTAGGAGATATAAAACAATTATCTCCATTTACAGATAGAGAACATATTGAGGCAAATTTATCTGATTTTGGAAATGTATTTAATCAAAATCAACAACAGGCTTCATTGATGATATTTAAATATATAAGAAATCTTGATGTTAAGTTTAGCAATTTTGCAGTTGTTAAATTAGAATCAGATGTTATGAGTGCTATGATTGATGAAATAAAATCTAGAGTAGATGATGAAGTAGATTTTATAAATGAAAAAATACCATATATAGGATTTATAACAGAAAGAGAGATAGATTTAAAAGAATATCCAACAATTAATGTAATAAGTAAAATGGAACTAGCTAGAGGTGATATTAAATCTTGGGTATTACCAGGTCTTAGCATGATATTTGTAGATAATTTAATCTATGATGAAGTATGTAAGTATATACCCGCAAATAAGCTTCACTTTAACGTTCAAAATTGGGAGAGCAGTAAATCATGTTTCAGAAGCAATTATTATTATGATAAATCAAGTAATAAAATATCTATAAGAGATCGTGGAAGAGATATTTATGATAATGACAAAATTGTAGATTTTAATAATAAATTTTTAAGAGATAAAGACTGGGCACAAGAAGTAGCTTGGAGAATAGTTAGAAAATATGATTTAAGATTATCAAATAAAGATACTACAAGGATTGAAGCTGAGGTTGATAGTTTAATTCCTAGTATAGATAGAAATATTGTATCTGATAAGGTTGATATTATACAAAGTATAGCGCTTCCTTCTATATTAGAAAGTCTGCAAGTTGGAGTTCCTAAGTTTAAAAACTTTAGATATACCAGTGTATTGAACTCTGGATTTAAAGAAGAAGATTTAATTAAAAGGCATATATGCTTAGACTATCAACAACGTATGCATCCAGACATATCAATATTTCCACGTGAGCAATTTTATAGCAATAAAGCGCTTAAGGATTCTAATAGATTAAATAGAGAGTGGAACTTTAATAGATACAGTAAGAGGAGTATTTGGTTAGATGTAAGAGGAAAAGCACATACATCTAAAAATGAGTTGGAAGTTAGGGCTATGATAACAGAACTTAAAGAATTTATTTTATGGGCAAAGAATAATCCTAAAAAAGATAATGAACCATGGTCTGTAGCTTGTTTGACATTCTATAATGGACAAGCTAGGAAGATTAGAGATGCATTGCGAGAATATACTGGTATGAGCAAAAAAGTAAGTCAGTTTGAAAAAGATGGGGTAAAGATTTATTTATATACTATAGATAAATTTCAAGGAAGAGAAGCTGATATAACGTATATATCTATGGTCCAAACTAGTAGAGTAGGATTCTTAGATAGTCCTAATAGATTGAATGTTGGATTGACTAGAGCTAGATATCAAAGAGTAATTATTGGACACAAAGGATATTTTGAGAATCAAAGACAATCTGAAGAATTAAGAAATTTAGCAAGTAGTGAATTAGGTGTTGTATGGAAGGAGAAATCGCATGAAGCTAAATATTAGATGGAAGTCTTTACTACAAGAATTTGATACAGTAGGCAGTATTGAGACTTATGATAAGGAGAGAAATGATATATTAAATTTATTAGATATCATAGAGAAAAACGGTGCAAATATAAATGTAATTGCTAATCTTTTTGGGGGAAGTGATATACACAAGGTTATAGCCAAAAGGGTTGTTAGATATTTAGAAGATATTAACTATATTTTCAATGGAGTACTTACAAATGAAGGTAAAACTATATTAAGAACAAGGTTAGTCCCAGTCAAGGAAAAAGGTAAGTTTAAATTTCTTGCTATAGATAGTGTAGGTCCTATGAAAAATATGTATGGAAGTGGAGATAAGTTAATTATTGACTATAGACGAGAAAAAGACTCTAAAGTCAGAGCAAGAGAGAAAGATAGTAACGAAAATTATAAGAGTGATATCGCAATAAGTAGTGTGGATAAAAAAAGATTTAGAATTATAAAATTAGGAGATAATCAATATATAAAATCTGATTTTAGTTGTGTTAAGTATAATAATAAAAATAATAATGCACATTTAAAATTAAATTTAGATTGTCATAAAAATCAGATTAAGCTTATTTTCTCTGGAAAAAATTTGAAAAATAAAAGTGTTAATAATCATATTTTATTTGAAGAAGAAGCTAAATTTAAATTAGATAATTATGTTATTGATATATTAAGTAAAAATATAGAATACCTATCTTGGGATAATTTAAATGCTATGTTTAGAATAAAAAACATAGAAGAATTATTAAAGTTTAAAGTTATTTCGCCTAGAGACTTAATGAACTTTAGAACAAATATAGATTTAGAAGACATAGAAATAGAAGGAAATAGATGTTCAGTAGAAGTTCGTGATATACCTATAATGCCATACAGTATGCAGGATGCTGAGATATGGATAAAAGTTTGTGTAGAATTACTAGCAGAGAGTAGGTATATGACAGATTCAGAGTTTGAGATAGAAGTATCGAATCTGTTAGATAATCCTGGAGTTAGAGAGTATAAGGGTTATTTAAATATAAACGTTGAGGAATATATTTTAAATATTAAGGATTCAAATAAACGTGTATTCTGGAATTTAAGAGCACCTATGGATTTAAAGCCTAACTATACTCAAACTGGAATTATTGATTTGAACATAGCTTTTGGAATAAAAAGTTCTATACATGATATATTTAAAAGCCTAATAGGTGATAGTTCTATAGATGAGTTTGTATTTTTATCTAAATATATTAATACAAGAAATCAAATTAAAAAATGTAACATACTATTAGATACTTTCAGAAGCTTTGGAGCTGAGAAAATGCTTGTTTTAACTAACAACAAAAAGTTAAATCTAGATGTTGAGGTTTTACAGTATGACGATATATTTGGTAATAAAAAGAATTGGCCACATGATAGATATTTTGCGTTTAAATCAAATGGAAGATGGACTTACTATAAGATGAGTGCAGAATTAGATCAATGTATATTTGATGAAGATATAGATAAGTGGAATAAAGACTTAATAGGTCAATGGAAAGATATAAGCTTCTATAGAATAAATGAACAAATATTCCCTAGAGGGGTTATTGAAAAATTTGAGAAACACCTAGTAGAATGTTAGGAGGAGATTTTATGAGTTTTATAAAGCCTGTAAATATAAAAAAATATACATATAATGATAATAATATTATAGAACATTTTTGGGAAGAACAAGAATATAGTAGTATAACTAGATTTGGTTTAAATTTAGGAATAAAACTAGATGCATTAATAGAAAGAATAGAAATTTTAGCTAAAAGTACATTATGTATACAATCTGATAAAGAATTGAACTCTAAGATTTTAAACTTAATAAATGAACTATACAAAAGAGGTGTAAATATATATTTAATTACTAATCAAATATATCCATCATATAAACATACTATAGTTGGTAAAGCACTTATTAGATATTCAAATAATATAAGTGGAGATTTGATTATAGTAGATCCGTATAATATATTTAGTGAGATGTATGTATCAGATGATTTAAATATGAATGATGAAAAACTATTTTACAAATTACAAGATACTCATAAAAAAGAATTATATGATTTGTTTTGTTGGAGATTTTGGAAAAACACTGATTATGAAGTATATGATATAGAGTCATTAGAGTCTAAGAATGAAGTTGGAGAAGTGCCATTTGATTTATTTCCAAATACGGATAAAAAATATGTATTACATAATGAACATATAATAGATAATATAAAGGAAAGTATTATAGAATCTATTGATAATAGTAGATATGAGATAACTATAATAGCAAAAAGTATAAACTTAGATAGTGAAATACTAAACAGAATAGTAGAGAAAAAACATAGTTGTAAGATAAATATTTTATTTAAATATGATGTATGCTTTGAAAAGAAGATCGG
>NZ_JANKBY010000222.1:0-6027 GCF_024621905.1 Terrisporobacter muris | reverse complement strand
TACTGCCTTTTTAAATATTGAAAATTGTAATTTACATAAAATCTCTCCTATAACAACAAAAACATTCATGTACGGAGCTGATATCCTTGTTGAAAAGAACAGTTATGTTCATAATGAAGGTGTAAACATCATCTATTAGTTTAATGTTAAATAACATGGAAAAAAATAATCTGATAAAAAGGATGGCTGTATCAGAAGATGCACGTCTAAAACAAATAATCTTAACGGATAAGTCTAGAAAGCTTTATGAGGAAATTTCTAAAGCAATAGATTCTATAGAAAATAAGTTATGTCAAAATATAACACCAGAAGAAATAAAAGTATTTCAAATAGTACTTGATAAAATAAGAAACAATTTAGAATGACCCTTTAGGATTTGCAAAGGGTTATATTTACACAAATATTATTTTGCACAAAACATAAATAAATTGAGGAGAATTGAATATGTCAAAAGTATCTAATTTTACAGAAGGGAAAATATTCTTACCTTTATTAAAATTTGCAATACCAATATTACTTGCATTATTTTTACAAACTATGTATGGTGCAGTAGATTTACTTATAGTAGGACAATTTGGTCATGCAGCTGATGTGTCTGCTGTTTCAACAGGTAGTCAGGTAATGATGACCATAACTGTTATGATTACTGGTTTGACTATGGGTCTTACCATATTAATTGGTCAAAAGCTGGGAGAAGGAAAGTCAAAAGAAGCTGGAAATGTTGTTGGAACTGGTATTTGTATATTTGCTGTTATGGCTATTATTATTACTGTTTTAGTTGTTAGCTTTGCCTCACCTATTTCAAACTTTATGCATGCTCCAAAAGAAGCATTCGATGGAACTGTAGCATACATAAGAATTTGTGCAGCAGGTGCAGTTTTTATAGTTGCTTATAATATTATAGGAGGTGTGTTTAGAGGTCTTGGTGACTCAAAAACTCCCCTTATAACAGTGGGAATTGCCTGTGTTACAAATATTATAGGAGATTTAATATTTGTTGGAGTATTTAAAATGGCTGCCGCTGGTGCTGCCCTGGCTACAATCATGGCTCAAGGAGTCAGTGTTGTATTATCTTTAATAATTACTAGAAAACGTGGGCTTCCTTTTGAATTTTCTAAACAAAGTATAAAGTTTCATAAAAGCTTAACATCAAATATAATTAAATATGGAGCTCCAATAGCTTTGCAAGATGGACTTGTGCATTTGTCTTTCCTTGTAATTATGATTATAGGTAATTCTATGGGAGTGATTCCATCGGCAGGTATTGGTGTTGCAGAAAAACTTGTTGGATTTATAATGCTTATACCATCATCTTTCTCTCAAGCTGTATCTGCATTTGTTGCACAAAACTATGGAGCTAAAAAATACGATAGAGCTAAAAAGGTTCTTATTTACTCTATTTTATCATCCTTATGTTGTGGAGTTGTAATGTTTTATATTACCTTCTTCCATGGTGATTTACTTGCAGGAATGTTCTCTAAGGATAAGTATGTAGTTTTAGCAGCATGGGAATATATGAAGGCTTATGGAATTGACTGTCTTTTAACTGCAATAATGTTCTCTATGGTTGGTTATTTCAACGGATGTGGAAAGACAACTTTTGTAATGATACAAGGAATAGTTGGTGCTTTTTGTGTGAGAATACCAGTATCGTATCTTATGAGTAAAATATTACCGGTATCTTTATTTAAGGTAGGTTTAGCTACACCTATGTCTACTTTTGTACAAATTATATTATGTGTAATTTACTTTATAATTTTATCAAAAAAATTAAATAAAGAAAGTATGTCTTCGAATGTTGCTTTATTGGAAAATATATAAATATTAAAAATAAATAAAGTATAAATTTCAACTGCTTTGCTTGAAGGAGCAACAGCGTTGCCTGAAATTTCATATCGCCCACACAGTGGTTTAAAGTGGTAATGAAGGCATCTCGTTGGCGACATGAGCAAAGCAAATTTTTTATTTACTGTTACATAAAATCTCTTTTAATGGCAAATTTAATATAAATAGCAAAAGTCATTAAAGGAGAAATGTAAAATGAGCACAAATGAAAAAAAGAAAAGATCATTTAAGTTGCCAACAGCTTATACGGTATTATTAGCTATAACGGCTATTATAGCAATTGCAACATATTTCATACCTGGAGTTAAGAAAGCAAGTTTGGCAGACTTTGTTATGGCTCCAATAACTGGATTACAAGAGGCCATTGATATAGCCATATTTGTTTTATTAATAGGAGGGTTTTTAGGAGTAACTACAAAAACAGGAGCACTAGATGCAGGAATTGGAAATGTAGTTGCCAAGTTAAAGGGAAAAGAATTAATTTTAATACCTGTTTTAATGTTTATATTTTCCCTTGGTGGAACTAGTTTTGGTATGGCTGAAGAAACAATAGCTTTTACAGCATTAGTTACAACTACTATGATAATAGCAGGATTTGACCCTTTAGTATCTGTAGCATCAATTATTCTTGGAGCTGGATGTGGAGTTTTAGGTTCTACAGTTAATCCATTTTTAGTTTCAGTAAGTATAGGAGCACTAAAAGGAGTAGATATAGCAGCTAATCAAGTAATAGTAATTGGTACAGGTGTGGCACTATGGTTAATATCACTGCTTATATCCATATTTTTTGTTATGAATTATGCTAAAAAAGTTCATGCTGATAAATCTAAAACATTGCTTTCAGATTCAGAAATAAGACAAGCAAATGAAGCTTTTATAGGAAATAAAAGTGGAGAAGAAGAAGTAATAGAATTCACAGGAAAAAGAAAAGTAGTTTTATCACTATTTGCCTTTACATTTATAGTTATGGTATTAGGTATAATTCCATGGGAACAATTTGGAATTAATTTATTTAAAGGTACAGGATTTTTAACAGGGAACTCTTTGGGAAACTGGTGGTTCTCAGACTTAGGAATGTGGTTTGTAATCATGGCAGTAGTTATAGGTCTAGTTTATAGAATGAAAGAAGTTGAAATTGTAAATGCCTTCTTAGATGGTGCTGCAGAAATGGTTGGAGTTGCACTAGTTATAGGAGTTTCAAAAGGTATATCAGTTATTATGAGTACTACTGGACTAGATGCATATGTACTTTCTTCTGCATCATCAGTATTAGTTGGAATGTCACCTATAATATTCACAATAGTTGCTTTCTTAATTTATATGGCATTATCATTTTTCATACCTTCCACATCAGGTTTAGCAGGTTTATCAATGCCAATATTTGGGCCTTTAGCAGTTAGCTTAGGATTTCCACCAGAAGTTATAATATCCATATTTAGTGCTGGTAGTGGTCTTATAAACTTAGTTACACCAACAAGCGGAGTTATAATGGGAACACTTGCTATAGCAAAAGTGGATTACTCATCATGGGTAAAATTTGTAACTAAAGTTTTATTAGCTATCTTTGTAGCATGTGCAATTATACTATGCATTGCCATGATGTTTGTATAAAATTAGTTAAGTTCATGCGCCAACGTGTGCCTTTGCGCTGCTGCAGGTAAATACGTTGCTTAAAATTCGTGATGAACTCATGACGCCAAAATTGAGAAGCATTTCGCTTTGCTATCGCGTCAGATATATACATTGCTTAAAACTTACTTTGAAGGAGAAGATAAATGACAGTAAATATAGAAAATCCAAAACTACAATTAGTTTTTAAATATTTTTCGGAGATATCTAAGATACCTAGATGCTCTGGTAATGAAAAAGCAATAAGTGATTATTTGGTAAGTGAAGCCAAAAGACTGGGACTAGAAGTTATTCAAGATGAAACTTTAAATGTAATAATTAAAAAGCCAGGAACTAGCGGATATGAAAATAGTCCAGGAGTAATACTTCAAGGTCATATGGATATGGTTTGTGAAAAAAATAAAGACACAGTTCATGATTTTACTAAAGATGAAATAAAACTAAGAGTAGATGGTGATTATTTATATGCTACAGGAACAACTTTAGGAGCTGATAATGGTATAGCAGTTGCTATGGGGCTTGCACTACTAGCATGTGATGATATACCTCATCCACCACTTGAAGTAGTTTACACAGTAAATGAAGAAGTTAGTATGATAGGTGCAATGGAATTAGATGGAAGTTTATTTAAGGGAAAATATATAATAAATGTGGATTCAGAAGAAGAAGGAAAAATAACTGTAAGTTGTGCTGGTGGTGTTACAGCAGTAGTCACTATAAGTAAAGAATACAAAGAAATTACCTCACCCAAAACTGCTTATAATATAAGTATAAAAGGTCTTCAAGGTGGACATTCAGGAATGGAAATTGATAAAAAGAGAGGTAATTCTAATGTACTAATGGGTAGAGTTTTAAATCATCTTTGTAAAGATGGAAAGATTGATTATGATTTAGTTTCTATCCACGGTGGACTTAAAAATAATGCAATACCTCGTGAAGCAGAATGTGTAATTCTTGTAGATAATAAAAATGAAGAGATTTTACAAAAAGAAATATCTAATATTTTAGGTATATTTAAAAATGAATATAAGACTTCAGATCCAGGAGTTAATTTAGAATGTACGAAATCTGAAGAAACTTACAATAAAGCCTTATGTGATGATGTTAAAGAGAAGATAGTTGGTGTTTTAAACTTAATGCCTAGAGGGATTCAAACTATGAGCGCAGATATAGAAGGTTTAGTAGAAAGTTCTACTAACTTAGGAGTTGTAGTTACAAATGACAATGAGATTAAGTTTGAGTTTGCAACTAGAAGTTCTGTGAAAAGTTTAAAAGAAGATTTGAATAATAGAATGGAATTACTTAGCAAGTTTTTAGGTATTAATTTATTTTTAGAAGATGATTATCCTGAATGGGAATATGCGAAAAATTCTGAGTTAGAAAAGATTTGTGTAGACACTTATGAGGAGCTAACTGGTAAAAAGCCGGAGATAGTAGCTCTTCATGCTGGCTTAGAGTGCGGATTGTTAATTGATGCTATTAAAGGTGCAGAAGCCATTTCTATAGGTCCAGACTTATTTGATGTTCATACTCCTAATGAACACTTAAGTATTAGCTCTACAAATAGAACATGGGATTACTTAGTGGCAATTTTAAAGAATATCAAGTAAGGGATGAAAAACTAGATATAGAAATTATAAAAGGGCTATGGTTTTTAACCATAGCCTTTGTATTATAAAAAAATTAAATTAGTGTGTTGAGAAAAAATAAAAAAAGTTGATAAAATTAATATCAATTGAACTAATTGATAAAATTGCTAATTCAATGTTTTATAAAATGACATATGATATTATACCTCAATACAAAGTGTATTTGTAAAAAGGAGTTAGAGTATAATGACAGAAATGGAATTTGGCAAAACAATAGAAAAATTAATATACTTTTTAGGTGAAAAAAATTACTCATTAGCAAGAGAACTGGGGTATGACGTTTCTTATTTGAGTAAATGGATAAGTGGGACTATGTTTCCTACTTTTAAGAATATAAAAATCAACGGGCGTGTTAAGCTTCTTTAATATTAAAGTAAATTTAACCTTGGAGCAAATTCAAAGGAATATAGAATACATGGTAAAAATATTTTATGAAAATAAAGATATAGAATTTAAGTTAATAACAGATACATTGGTAGATGATTTTAAAAAATATGGCAAACCCATATGTATTTATATCAAAAAGCCTTAGTTTTATAACTGTGAACTGTGAGGAGGAGATAAGTGATAAGAATAGGTATATGATAATAAAGGATTTTAGATTAGATAATATATTTAAAAGGTTCTTTGAGAAAATATGGAATAGTGACAAAGAGAATGTAACAATGAACAGGGAAGAGGTTGTTAGTAGATTTTTAGATTTGCTGGGATATATAAAAATACTAAAAAATAATAGAAATTAAAATATAATATGAAATTATTTAAGTAAAATAAAAAGAAGCTGTATTGTAGAGTATTAAAAACTCTTTTGATACAGCTTTTTTCTTATGTGTATTTTATATATAGTAATAAAAAAAGAGTGCAGACAAAGTCTACACTCTGAGCCTCATGGGCTCTATAAAAG
>NZ_JANKBY010000221.1:0-6042 GCF_024621905.1 Terrisporobacter muris | reverse complement strand
GAAGAAACTTGTTTATTTCCTTTTGAGGACTTTGATAAAAATAAGTTAGAAGAATTCTTAGAAACCAATAATATTTTAATTTATATACATACACATATGAATGAAAGTAGCAATATATCAAAATATCTAGGTAAAAGAATAAGAGTTTTAGAAGATGATAAAATAGACGATATTATGGGGATATTGAATGTATTTAATATTTTAATTACAGATTACTCTAGTATTTATATAGATTTTTTATTGCTTAAAAGGCCTATTATATTTTTGCCTTATGACAAAGAGAAATACTTATCAAAAAGGGGATTTAATTTTGATTATGATAAGGTTACACCAGGGCATAAGCCAGAGACAATGAATGAATTTATGGGTGTTTTGGATGAAATATTTGCAGGAAGGGATTTATATAAAGAAGATAGAGAATTAGTAAATGATATATTTAATGAAATTTCATATCCATGTTCAAAAGAAATATGTATGAATGTAAAAGGAATTTTAGAAATTAAGTAAGCTTTTAAATAAATTAGGGGGATTTAATATGAAGAAAGTAATTACTTATGGAACATTTGATTTACTACATTATGGTCATGTAAATCTATTAGAAAGAGCTAAAAAATTGGGAGACTATCTGATAGTTGTATTATCAAGTGATGAATTTAATTGGAATGAGAAACATAAAAAATGTTATTTTTCTTATGATGAGAGAAAGAGACTGTTAGAGTCTATTCGCTATGTAGACCTTGTTATACCGGAGACTAGTTGGGGTCAAAAAGTAGAGGATATAAAAGAATTTAAGGTGGATACGTTTGTAATGGGTGATGATTGGAAGGGAAAATTTGATTACCTATCTGAATATTGCAAAGTGGTATATTTGCCAAGAACACCTGAAATATCAACTACTCAAATTAAACATGATTTACAAGGAGTTAAATAGGAGATAGCATAATGTTAGAATATATGAAGCAGATGATAATAAAAATATTAAGTATTAATCCCTATACAAAGCAGTTATGCGTTAAAATGTTAAATTATAGGAAAAAGATAAAATATTTAAGAAAATTTTATGGTAAAGGACCTATCGATGATAAATTAATAATATTCGAGTCTTATATGGGTAGACAATTTAGTTGTAGTCCAAAATCACTTTATAAGGCAATGTTGAATGATGAGAGATATAAAGATTTTATTAAAGTTTGGGCTTTTAAAAATCCTAAAGAATATGAATATTTATTAGAGGATGAAAATACTATATTAGTAAAATATCGTGGTGCAAAATATTACAAATATTACTCTTCAGCTAAATATTGGGTAACGAATTCAAGGATACCAAATGAGATTAAAAAGCATCCAGATCAAGTATATATCCAATGTTGGCATGGAACACCGCTAAAAAAATTAGGGTTAGATATTGAAAATTATACAGGCACTAAAATATCTACAAAAGATTTACATGATAATTACAGAATAGATGCTGAAAGGTATAGTTATTTAGTATCACCATCAAATTTTTTCAAAGAAAAAATAACATCAGCATTTGGATTAAAGGAAATAGGAAAAGATAATATTTTTATTGAAAGAGGATATCCAAGGAATGATTTTCTTTATGAGTTTACAGAAGATGATTGTAAGAGGATAAAAGAAAACTTAAATATTCCAATAGGTAAAAAAATTATATTATATGCCCCTACTTGGAGGGAAAATCAACATGAGCCTGGAGTAGGATATACTTATGATTTAGGCTTGAATTTTGACATATTACAGAAAGAATTAGGAGATGAATATGTAATTTTATTTAGAGCCCATTACTTTATTAGTAATGCTTTTGACTTTGAAAAATATAATGGATTTATAGTAAATGTATCAAATCATGATGATATAAATGACTTGTATGTAGTGAGTGATATGTTAATAACAGATTATTCAAGTGTATTCTTTGATTATGCAAATTTAAGCAGACCAATTATTTTCTACATGTATGACTTTGAAGAATATAAAAATAAAATGAGAGATTTTTATTTATCAGTGGAAGAACTGCCAGGACCAATAGTAAAAGATGAAATTAATCTATTAAAGGAAATTAAAAAATTAAATACGAAATTTGTATACGGTGAAAAGTATGAAAAATTCAATAATAGATTTAATCCGCATAGAAAAGCATGTAGTCAAGATGTATTGAATGAATTTATATAAATAAACTTACTTAGGGAAAGGGATGTGAAAACATTCCTTTTTAATTGTAAGGAGTTTATATTTTGTTTAAAATCAAACATAAATAAATAAATTTCTGTTATCATATACCTATATATGGAAAAACTCATGTAATAGGAGGTATGAAAATGTATAAATTATATTATTCTAAGGACAAAGTATTGGGAGGATTATGGGGATTGTTAATAGGAGATGCAACGGGAGTATCTTATGAATTTAACCCACCTGACAAACTTCCACCTTTTGAGCAAATCGATATTATTCCACCGAATAAATTTGAGAAAACATATAAGGACATTCCTTTTGGAACTTATTCTGATGATGGAGCACAATTTTTATGTGTGCTAGAAAGTTTTTTAGAATGTAAAAGCTTAAATATTAAAAATTTGGCAGATAAATTACTGGATTGGTGGACGTGGGGACACTTAGCTGTAGATAATAATGTATTTGATGTAGGTGGTCAAACTATGCAATCATTAATCAAATATAGCTCAGGTACATCACCTTATGAAAGTGGGTTTACTATAAAAAAGGGCCAAGGAAACGGATCTTTAATGAGAGTGCTAGGCATTCCGCTATTACATGATGGTACTGATGAGGACTTAGTAGAAGATGCTCAAACGCAGTCATTAATCACACATGGTCATGTTAATAATCAAATATGTTGTGCATTATATTCTCTTATAATTAGGTATATCTTAAAAGGAAATGACTTTGACAAGGCTTATGAAATAAGTGTAAGCAAGTTAAAGGAAATATATGAACATGACAAAGAATATTTAGATAGATTAATAAATGATATCTTACCAGAAAATGCAGTACAAGAAAGTGGTACAGGATATGTAATAGACTGTTTAAAGAGTAGCTTTAAGGTTATTAGGGAGAGTAATTCTTACGAAGAATCGATAAAAAAAGCTATAGCTTTTGGTAATGATACAGATACAACAGCGGCCGTAACTGGAGGGATAGCAGGTGTCTTATATGGATTTGAAAATATTCCGAAACGATGGTTTGAAATTCTAAGAGGAAAAAATGAAGTATATGAATTAATAAATAAGATAGATTTTAAAGAAGAGAAAATAAGAGAAAGAGTTGAAATTATAAATGAAGATATTACTAAGTTAAAAGTTGATGCAATAGTTAATGCTGCGAACAATTCACTTCTTGGTGGTGGCGGAGTAGATGGAGCTATTCATAAGGCAGCAGGTCCAAAACTTTTGGAAGAGTGTAGAGCTTTAAATGGTTGTAAAACAGGCGAGGCTAAAATAACAAAAGCTTATAATCTTCCATGCAAAAATATTATTCATACTGTGGGGCCAATATGGCATGGAGGAAATAGAAATGAGGACAAGCTTTTATATTCTTGTTATATAAACTCCATAGAAGAGGCTATAAAAAATAATTGTAAAACCATAGCTTTTCCAGCCATAAGTACAGGAGTATACGGATATCCTTATGAAAAAGCATGTATTATAGCATGTAAGGCAGTCAGAAATATGCTAAACAAATACCCATTGCAACAACTTGAAAGGGTATATTATGTGTGTTTCAATAAGGAAATTTATGATAAATATTATGAGCTAATGTTTATATTTGATTGATTTTGAGTTAAATTATTATTTGAAGTTATGGTGAGTATATTCATAGTGAAGATATGAACGTAGCAAACTTTTTATTTATAAAAATATTAACTTAAGAAATGCAGTTAAAAATTAAGTGGTATAATAACAGAAAAAATATTTTGGGGGAGAATTAAATATGACAGTAAAATTAATTGCAGCAGATATGGATGGTACATTATTAGATAGTAATAAAAATTTATCGCCATATTTATTTGATTTAGTAAAAAAACTAAAAGAAAAAGATGTTAAATTTGCCATTGCAAGCGGGAGACAGTATTTTAATTTGCTTGAAAACTTTGCAGATATAAAAGAAGAACTTGTTTATATTAGTGATAATGGATCTATTGTATATGAAAATGGTCAGTCTATTTATGTGGATGAGATTAATAAGGCAGAAGTTAAAAAAGCTTTAAAAGATGTAAGACAAGGTGAAGGAATGTATCCTATTTTATGTGGGGTAGAATCGGCATATGTTGAAAATAATAATGAAGTTTTTTTAGAAAATGCAAGAATGTACTATGCAAAGTTAGAAATAGTAGAAGACTTGATGGATATACTAGATAAAGATAAAATCTGTAAATTAGCTGTTTTTGATGAGGTTGATGCAGAAAAAAATGCATTTGAGCTGTTACAAAAGTACAATGAAAACCTAATGGTCTGTTTGTCAGGGCATAATTGGGTAGACTTAATGAACCCAGGTGTAAATAAAGGAGAAGCTATAAAGATGCTTCAAGAAAATTACAATATTTCTTATGATGAAACTATGGCATTTGGCGATTATTTAAATGACTATGAAATGATGCAAAGCTGTAAATATAGCTATGCTATGGAAAATGCACATCCACAGCTAAAGGAAATATGTAATTATAAAGCTAAATCAAATGATGATGATGGAGTAGTACTTGCCATAAAAGAATATTTTGAATTATAAATTGAGGAGAATTTATAAATGAAAGAATATAATGAAATAGATGATTCATTAATAGAAGAAGTAATAGAAATAAGAAGATATTTACATCAATATCCAGAAATTAGTGAAAAGGAATATAATACTTGTAAGTTTATAAGAAAATATTTAGATGATATAGGTATTGAAAATAAAATAGTTGGAGATACGGGAGTAGTTGCAACCTTAATTAATAATTTAAACTATCCAACCATAGCATTGAGAGCTGAAATTGATGCTCTTCCAATAGATGAAAAAAACTCGTTTGAATACAAGTCTAAAAATAAAGGAGTAATGCATGCTTGCGGTCATGATGGAATAGTTGCAACCGTATTAGGGTTGGCCTGTATTTTAAAGGAAAACAAAGAAAAGTTAAATTGTAATATAAAATTTATTTTTGAACCAGCTGAAGAAACTGGTAAAGGTGCTAAAAAATTAATTGAAGAAAAAGTATTGGAAAATCCTAAAGTAGATAAGATGATAATTTTTCATTTTGCAAATTCTCAACCTATTGGTATGGAAATTCAAGAAAATGTATCTACAGCTACAATAGGAAGAGTATCGATTGATATTTTAGGTAAGTCTTCTCATTGGGGGGATGCAGATAAAGGTATAAATGCCATATCTGTTAGCGGAAAAATAATAAACATTATAGATGAAATGAATAATTGTTTGAGTGATAAATTTCCATTTATATTAGGCATAGGTATGATAAATGGAGGGGTTAAAAATAATATTATGGCAGAAAAAGTTAGATTAGAAGGAACTTTAAGGGCCATAGATGATATTACTTTTAAATACTTGATTAATTATCTAGAAGAAAAAATGGTACTTTTATCAAAGGATACGGGAGCAGAAATAAAAGTTAATTTGGAATCTCATTTACCAAGTATTATAAACAATGAGCATTTAGTTGAATTAGGATCAGCCATAGGAAAAGAAATCTTTAATGACAGATTTATCTTAGGCAAAAAAACTTATTTAGCAGGGGATAATGCAGCCTATTATTTTCAGTTAATACCAGGAGTTAGAATTGTATTTTTTGCTGAAAAAGAAAATGAAGAAAGCTATCCTTTACACAATAGTAAATTCGATTTTAATGAAGATATTTTTTATTATTCAATAAGAACAATTTACAATATGATACTGAATTTGTAAAAACTATAAGATTAAATCTTATAGTTTTTTTATATAAGGGAAATATATTGCTCTAAAATCGGTATAAAATTTATAGAATTATGTAAAATATTGACATAACTATTAAATTTA
>NZ_JANKBY010000220.1:0-6070 GCF_024621905.1 Terrisporobacter muris | reverse complement strand
AAAAATGAAACTAATTATTCAAAAATGTCTTAGTTATAAATATATCTGTAAAAGGGGGTCTAAGTATGTGTGTACTAGATAAGATAAAGGAAAAAGAAATAAGAATTGTTGATACAACTCTTAGAGATGGGGAACAAACTGCAGGAGTTGCTTTTGCAAATCATGAAAAGGTAACTATAGCACAAACTTTGAGTGATATGGGAGTTGATCAATTAGAAGTTGGAATACCTACCATGGGAGGAGATGAAAAAGCAACAATAAAAGCAATATGTAAAAGAGATTTGAAATCAAGTATTATGGCTTGGAATAGAGCTGTTATTACTGATATAGAGCAATCTATAGATTGTGGAGTAGATGCAGTAGCTATATCTTTATCTGTTTCAGATATTCATATTGAGCATAAGCTTAAAAAATCAAGACAGTGGGTTCTTGAAAATATGTATAATGCAGT
Source organism: Terrisporobacter muris (assembly GCF_024621905.1). NCBI lineage: Bacteria > Bacillati > Bacillota > Clostridia > Peptostreptococcales > Peptostreptococcaceae > Terrisporobacter > Terrisporobacter muris. The sequence goes on along the minus strand of NZ_JANKBY010000220.1, from coordinate 5,619 downwards.
AACTTATGCAAAAAAGAATGGATTATATATATCTGTTAATGGAGAAGATGCATCTAGAGCAGATTCAGACTTTTTGATTGAATTTATAAATCTAGCAAAAGAGGCAGGGGCAGATAGATTTAGATATTGTGACACTGTGGGGGTAATGGAACCTTTTACATTAAGAGAAACTATAGAAAAAATATATAAGGCTACTAATTTTGATATAGAAATGCATACACATAATGATTTTGGTATGGCAACAGCAAATGCTATAGCAGGAATTGTAGGCGGAGCAAATCATATAGGAGTAACAGTTAATGGTCTAGGTGAAAGAGCAGGAAATGCTGCTCTAGAGGAAGTTATAATGGCTCTAAAATTTGTTTATGGATATGAAACTGATATTGATACTACAAAATTTAGAGAAATATCAAAATATGTATCTAAAGCTTCAGGAAGAGAGCTACCTATTTGGAAGGCAATCGTTGGAACAAATATGTTTAGACATGAATCTGGAATACATGCTGATGGAGCAATAAAAAATCCTAAAAACTATGAAGCCTTTGACCCAAGAGAAGTTGGATTAGAACGACAAATTGTTATAGGAAAACACTCTGGAAAGGCTGCAATAATTAATAAATTTAAAGAATATGAAATAGAACTTACTACAGTTGAGGCAGATGCCATGTTAGAGCTTGTTAGACAAACATCTGTTAGAATTAAGAGAAATTTATTTGATAAAGAATTAGTTGAAATATATAAAGATTTAAAAAATAATAGAAGTGTTATTTAAGAGTAACAAATTTTGGGTAAGATTGCTGACTAAAATTATATGGTGCCCACGCTTGCATAGCGGCTTAAAGTGTCAACTAGAATATATGGTTGACGACATGCTTCCTAATTTTGGCGCCATGAGGTGTTTTTCTAACATGTGGATCAGGCAAATTGAATTTTATTAGTGAATATGGGAGGATATACAGTGGGAGATAATTTAACATATAAAATATTGAAAAAACACTTAGTTGAAGGTGAATTAAAAGAGGGTAATTTTGTATCTATAAAAATAGATCAAACTTTAACACAAGATTCAACAGGAACAATGGCATACTTGCAATTAGAAGCTATGGATATAGATAAAGTGAAAACTAAAAGAAGTGTAGCTTTTGTTGATCATAACATGTTACAACAAGGATTTGAAAATGCAGATGACCATAAATACATTCAAACTGTGGCAAAAAAACATGGCATATATTTTTCTAAACCAGGCAATGGAATATGTCATCAAGTTTTCTTAGAAAGATTCTCAACACCAGGAGATACTTTACTTGGGTCAGATAGCCATACGCCAACTGCTGGTGGTGTTGGTATGATTGCCATAGGAGCTGGTGGGCTTGATGTTGCCCTAGCAATGGCTGGAAATGCTTATAGTATTAAAGCTCCAAAAGTTGTAAAAGTCAATCTAATTGGAAAACTTCCATATATGACATCATCAAAAGATATTATTTTAGAAGTTTTAAGAAAATGCACAGTAAAAGGTGGAGTAGGAAAAGTATTTGAATACTGTGGAGAAGGTGTAAAAAATCTATCGGTACCACAAAGAGCTACCATAACTAATATGGGAGCAGAGTTAGGTGCTACAACTTCAATTTTCCCAAGTGATGAAAAAACTTTAGAGTTTTTCAAAGCACAAGGAAGAGAAGAAGATTATATAGAACTTAAACCTGATGAAGATGCTGTATATGATGAAGAAATTACTATAAATTTAAGTGAATTAGAGCCATTAACAGCCATGCCACACTCACCAGATAAAGTGAAGAAGATTAAAGAAGTAGGAAAAATTAAAGTGGATCAAGTGGCAATAGGAAGTTGCACAAACTCATCTTTTGAAGATTTAATGAAAGTAGCCCAAATTTTAAAAGGAAACAAAGTTCATGAAGATGTAAGTTTAGTTATTGCACCAGGTTCTAGACAAGTAATGGAAATGTTATCTAGAAATGGAGCGTTGGGAGATATAATAAGTTCTGGAGCTAGAATTTTAGAAAATTCGTGTGGACCATGTATAGGTATGGGACAATCTCCTGGAACAAATAGTGTATCACTTAGAACTTTTAATAGAAACTTTTATGGAAGAAGTGGAACCCTATCGGCTGATATATATTTAGTTAGTCCAGAAGTAGCAGCAGTATCAGCTATTAAAGGAGAACTTACAGATCCGAGGGAAATGAAAATTGATTTTGAAACTTTAGATATTAACAAGTTTATAATAGATGACTCTATGATAATTAGTCCTGTGGAAAATACGCAGGATGTTCAGGTAGTTAGAGGACCGAACATAAAACCTTTCCCACTAAACACTGAACTAGAGGAAGCTGTAAGTGGTAAGGTAGTATTAAAAGTAGAAGACAATATAACAACAGACCATATTATGCCATCTAATGCAAAATTATTACCATATAGAAGTAATATACCTTATTTATCAAATTACTGTTTTAGTACTATAGATGAAGATTTTCCTAAAAGAGCAATAGATAATAAGGGTGGATTCATAGTTGGGGGAGATAATTACGGTCAAGGTTCATCAAGAGAGCATGCAGCCCTAGCTCCACTATATTTAGGAATAAAAGGAGTACTAGTAAAAAGTTTTGCAAGAATTCATAAAGCCAATTTAATAAATAGTGGAATAATACCAATGGTATTTGAAAGTAATGAGGACTATGAAAAAATAAATTTAAGTGATAATTTAGAAGTTTGTGATTTATATGATGGTTTAAAAGAAGGTAGAGTGAAAATAATAAATCACAGTAAAAATGAAAGCTTTTATGTAAAGGTAGAATTATCACCTAAAGAGGTAGAAGTTGTAAAAGCTGGTGGAAAATTAAACTACAGCAAGAATATACTTGAAACTTGCTAAATGACGGTTTGAAGTAAAGGTGGGTTATATGAATGAGGAGATGATAAAATGTATAAAGTAACTTTAATACCAGGGGATGGAATAGGACCAGAAGTTACAAGTGCCATGGTAAAAGTAGTAGAAGCATCAGGAGCAGATATAGATTGGGAAATAGTAGAAGCTGGTGAGGCTCTAATTGAAAAATATAATACTGCCATACCAGATTATGTTATAGATTCTATTAAAAAAAATAAAATAGCAATAAAAGGACCAATCACTACTCCTATAGGTAAGGGATTTAAAAGTGTAAATGTAACTTTAAGACAAAATCTAGATTTGTATGTAAACTTAAGACCTATAAAAAGTTTTAAAGGCATAAAATCAAGATACGAAGAGGTGGATTTAGTAATAGTTCGAGAAAATACGGAAGATTTGTATGCAGGTATTGAACATAAAATAGGAGACTATGGTGCAGAAAGTATAAAATTAATAACAAAACCTGCTTGTGAGAGAGTTTGTAAATTTGCATTCGAATATGCAAAAGATAATAATAGACAAAAGGTTACAGGAGTTCATAAAGCAAATATAATGAAGCTTAGTGATGGATTATTTTTAAATACTTTTAAAGAAGTGGGAGAACAGTATGATATTAATTTTGATGACTTAATTGTAGATGCTGCTGCTATGAATCTTGTATTAAATCCAGAAAACTACGATGTGATGGTAATGCCTAATTTATATGGAGATATATTATCAGATTTATGCTCAGGTTTAGTTGGAGGATTAGGAATAATTCCAGGTGCTAACATAGGTAAAGACTGTGCAGTATTTGAAGCAGTACATGGTTCTGCACCACAAATTGCAGGTAAAAACATAGCTAATCCTACCGCTATAATTCAGTCAGCTGTCATGATGTTAAGATATCTGGGGGAATATAAATGCGCCAATAAGATAGAAAGTGCATTGGAGCAAGTTTTCTTAAAAGGAGAAAAGCTAACTGTAGATTTAGGTGGAAATGCTAGTACAGACGAATTTACTGAGGAAATAATTAAATATTTATAGTACCATATAAAAATTCTTTCATAAAATATGGAAGAATTTTTATTTTTATAGAGAAATTTATTATAAGTCAAATTATTAGGGGGTGTAAAATGAAGTTAACAGTTTTGGTGGACAATAATACTATTATTGATGAGTATTATGTAGGTGAGCCAGGTCTTTCTTTTTATATTGAGGATGGAAATAAAAAGATACTATTTGATTTAGGATACTCAAATGTATTTATTGATAATATGAAAAAAATGAACATAAGTAGTTCAGAGGTAGATGTTTTGGTTATTTCTCATGGGCATGATGATCATGTGGGAGGAATAAAATACCTAGCCAATAAAAAGTTAAATCCAAATTTAAAAATAATAGGACATACTTTAGTATTTAATAAAAAAGTAAAGAATAATCAGTGCATATCATCACCTTTAGAAATAAATGAAATAAAACATATGGGAGAAGTATACTTAAGTAAAGAACCTATTAAAATCAGTAAAAATATTTATTTCTTAGGAGAAATACCAAGTATCATAGATTTTGAACCTAGGTACTCTATTGGAGAAATAGAAAGAGATAATAAGTATGAGGAAGATTTTATTTATGATGACACGGCCTTAGTTTACAAAAGTAAAGAAGGGCTATTTATCATTGCTGGATGTTCTCACAGTGGAATTTGTAACATAGTAGAACATGCTAAGAAAGTATGTAATGATAATAGAATTATAGGTATAATAGGTGGAACTCATCTACGTGAATGTAATGAAAGAGTGGAGAAGACTTTAAAGTATTTTAAAAATAATAATATTAAAAATTTATATCTATGTCACTGTACATCTTTTGAAGCAAAAAGCTATATAAATACAAGTATTCCTATGAAAGAAGTGGGAGTAGGTTTGAAAGTTGAAATTGACTAATATGAAAATATAATTTATATTATTAAGGATTATGTGTAAATAAAATCTACATATAATCCTTTTATAAATTCTAACTTATTTAAAATAAAATGTTTCGCAGACATGTGACTAAATAAAATGGAATTTCAAAATTAATAAAATAGGAGTAAATATGTATGAAAGAAAAATACTACGATAAATTATTAAATATAAATACAATAGGTAATCAAAACTGGAAGAATGCATCAATTCATAATCATCCTTATGAGCCAACCTTATATATGGCATTAGAAGAATTGTTTAAAAATTATAATTTAAGCAAAAATGATCACATAGTAGACTTTGGTTGCGGAATGGGAAGGCTAATTTTTTATATTAACTATTATTTCAAATCTTATGTGACTGGTGTGGAAATTAATGAGAGATATTACGAAGAAGCCTTAATAAACAAAATAAATTATGTGAAGAAAAATAAAAAATCAGAAGATAAGATAAATTTTGAATGTAATTTAGCTCAACAGTATGAAATTTCTACATTAGATAATAAGTTTTATTTCTTTAATCCTTTTTCTATTCAGATTTTTTCAAAAGTGATTAATAATATATTAGAGTCTTATGAAGAAAATATGAGAGATATGGATGTAATTATGTATTACCCATCTGCAGAATATCTAGATTTTCTAGATTATAAAACGCCTTTTATTTTAAATAAGGAAGTATACTTAAAAGATTTATACGAAAAAGATGATAAAGAAAAATTTGTTATATATAGTTTAAACTGCTAAAGTTATAATATAGAAGTTTATATAA
>NZ_JANKBY010000021.1:0-24969 GCF_024621905.1 Terrisporobacter muris | reverse complement strand
TTAGCAAAAATAACAATAATATACAAAAAACATATAAAAAAGGTGCAGGAGCAAATGTAAATAATTCATTTGCTGGATACGCTCCAGATGAATTAGAAAAAATCTTGTTAGAAAGTCAGAAAGGTAAATTTGATTAAGGATACTGTGCAACTATGGTAGCAGGAATTTCTATAAAAACAAATAACCTTATCATTGATGATAAGGTTAAATACTATAGATCCAAATACGGTAAGAAAGTATGAGTCATTAATAATATTATGTGGAGTTTAAAATAAATTATTCTAGGGGAATTTTTAAAAAATAAATAACCCTATCGTTTCCGATAAGGTTAATACGAGTTGGTTAAAAAGTGACATGTATCGATAAGTTACTAATAGTATGTGTGGTTTGAAATAAATTATTCCAGGGGGAGTTTTTAAAAAATAAATAACCCTATCGTTTCTGATAAGGTTATTTAGGAGTCGGTGTAAATATTACATGTATCGGTAAGTCTATAAACAGTAATAGTATGTGTAGATTAATTATAAATATTCCAGGGGATGAAATTCTACTGGACCAAAGAGGGGGATTGAACATTATGAAACATAAATACAGCACAGTCGAACAATACAAACCTAAATATATTAATTATAATGATCCAACACCATTCAACTACTTGGAACTTGCAGCAGCGATGTAATGAGACACATGAAAAATAAAGGACAACTTGAATATTATAAAAACTTAGATATATCAGATAGATTGGAGATTGGAGCATAAAATGGCAAATAAATATGGAAATAAAAAAGTTGAAGTTGATGGAATCAAATTTGATAGTAAACATGAAGCTGAATATTATTTACACCTTAAAAAGCTAAAAGAAGAAGGTAAAATAAAAGACTTTGGATTACAACAAAAATTTGAATTACAGCCAAGCTTTAAGAAATATGGTAAGACACATAGAGCTATAACTTATACAGTTGATTTTGCTATTTACCATAACAATGGTGAAGTTGAGTATATAGATGTGAAGGGCATGGAAACACAGCAAGGTATTATGAGAAAAAAGATGTTTGATTATCTTTATCCAGAAACACTCAAATGGGTACAAAAAAGCATTAAATATGGTGATGAATATGGCTGGATAGAGTATGAGGAATTGAAGAAGAAGAGAAAAGAAGCTAAGAAAACAGCTTAAAAATATAGCATAGGAGATGTAAAAGCATGAATCAAGTAGTATTAATTGGAAGATTAACAAAAGACCCAGAACCAGGAGTTATTCCAGGAAGTGGATCAAGCACTTCAAAATTTACAATAGCAGTAAATAGAGATTACAAGGATAAAGAAGGTAAAATACCAGTAGATTTTATACCAGTAGAAGTTATTGGTAAAGTTGCTGATTTTGTTAATAATTACATAGGTAAAGGTAGATTAGTAGCAATACAAGGGAGTATTAGAAAAGAAGAATACATGAAAGATGATGAAAAAAGAAGTATTACAAAAGTATCTGCTAAAAGTGTACAAGCATTAGAAAGCATAAAAAAATCAGAAGAAAATAATCAAACATTTACACCAAGTTATGAACCACCAAGAGGATTAGACCCAGAAGGATTTCAAGCTATAGATGATGATGAGATACCATTTTAACTATTTAATAGGTTAAATACTTTGTAAATATCAAGAGTAAAGATATAAAAGAGACAAAATATTACAAAATAAATCAATAACTTTTAAGAATTGATAAAAATGGGTAAGAAAGGATATAATAAAAAAGTTGGAAATGAAAATTGATAGAATTTTTGAGATGACATATGAAATAGACATTATAAAATAAAATACAAAACTAGAAAAAGTCAATCAAATAAAAGAGATTACTGGTATGCGAGTTGACAGAATATGAAATTTAGATAATACATTATTTATAGTGAGTTGTGGTAGGAGAACACTGAATAGTGGACTTAAAAAAATGAATTATATAGGTTAGAAAGAAATCCCGAGATTTATAAACCTTATAACCATTTAAACTATCCGTTAATTAAAAGGAAGAAGTGTAATAAAAAGCAGGAGGAGAAACGAGAATGAGAAAAATAAAAGAAGGTAATGTAATATATCTTGTAGCAAAGGATAAAGATACGATGGACTTAAGATGTAGTGAGTGTGGAATTGTTAAAAATGAATTAGATATTACAGTAGAAATAGATAAGATAAAAAATAGAAAGGTATATAAATGTGAATGCGGTTGTAAAACATTTACACCACAAGTAGATTTAGAAGAATACTATATCTAGTAGTCATATAATCACCAAGGGGGAATATACGTGACAAAAGAAGATTTCGACAATTATTATAAAAAAACAGAGGGTAGACTATTTAATTATAAAAAAATATTAAATGATATAGAAATGATAGATCTAGAAATAGCTCAAATAGAAAATGAATATGTAGGTTGTTCGGGTATCAGTTATGATAGTGAAAAAACAGGAAAAACATATAATATTTCTAAAAGTGTAGAGCAAGAGATTATAAGGAAAGAAGAAAGAATAAACTACTTAAAATACACAAAGAGAAAATTAGAAATAGAAAAGAGAAGAATAGAAATAGCTGTAAATAATTTTACAATACAACAAAAGGAACTATTTGAAATTCTATATTGCAGTAGAAGAGTTAGAATTAGCAGAAATGAAATATTAAGAAAGATGCATATTAGTAAGAGTACATATTATGAGTTAAGAAACTCTTTAGTTGTAAGTGCTTTAAACTCTATATATCCAACTATATTAAGAGATGAAATATATAAAAAATTTGCGTAAATATAAAATAGAGGGACACTTTTCGGACAAACTTAGGACAAAGTTCGGACTGATGTCCCTTTATTGTATAGTATTATTGTATTGTAAAGAGATAGGTTAGTGGCAGGACCTATTCTTTTAACCTCCTAATATTAATTATATAGATTTTTAACGGAAGGATAGAAGTATAGATGTGCTTCTATCTACTATGAGAGTGCTGGAGTAGTTAATCCCAAAACTTTTCAGTTCGATTCTGAAAACTCTCCCTCAAAATAAACCCCTTTCACTGGATGTACTAATGTACATCCTTTTTTATTTTTATATTAAGGATGTGACAAAATGAAGTGATACGATGCCAATTTAATAATAGAACAAGAAGCAGAAGTACAGAGAAATAAATGGTAATATGAAAGGCTAATGAAACAGAAGCTTAACTTTTATAAAAATAAAATAACTTTAAAACATGAATAAAAAAAGGAAAACCTCGAATTAAGTAGAAATATATACTTGAAAGCGAGGTGATTAGTTATGGGATTTAAATTTGAGAGTAATTTTAATTTAGATGGGTTATTAGATGAAATAACAACTCAAATAGAAAATGATCCAGAAATATTTACATCTCAAAATATAGGTGCTAAGATACAAAATATATGTCCTGTTTGTGAGTGTGAAAGAACATTTGAAATAATAGAAGATGGAAAAGTAAAATGTTTAGAATGTGAAACAGAAATGAAATTACAACTTGATGTTGAGATTAAATAGTAAAAAAGAGGGACTCTAGAAATAGAGTTCTTTTTTATTTTCCAAAACGACAAATGAATGAGGTGGTGGTATGAATGAAAAGGCAGAAATAGCATATGAAGATTATTTAAAAGGTTTGAAATACAAGCAAATAGCTGAAAAATATAATGTTAGTGTGTCTACAGTAAAGTCATGGGCGAGTAGATACTGGAAGAAAAAAGGTTGCAACCCTAAAGAAAAAGTTGCAACCAAGAAAAAGAGGGGTGCACCTATAGGAAATAAAAACGCTACTGGTCCTCCCGGCAATAAACATGCAGAGAAGTTTGGTTTTTTCTCTAAGTATTTGCCAGAAGAAACATTGGATTTAATGAAAGAGATAAATGAGAAAAGCCAACTTGATATACTATGGGAACAAATTACAATTCAATATGCAGCAATAATAAGAGCTCAACAGATCATGTATGTTGAGAATAAAGAAGAAATGATAAAGGAATTAAAAAAGCATGAAACTAATGAGTTTGGTGAAAAGATAGAGTATGAGTTCCAATTTGCATGGGATAGGCAATCAACTTTCTTAAATGCACAAAGTAGAGCAATGGGAGAGTTGAGAAGTTTAATTAAACAATATGATGCAATGCTAAAAGACAATTATGAATTAGCTACAGACGAACAAAGATTAAGGGTTCAAGTTCTTAAGTCTAAGTTAAATCCAAAAGATAATGATAGCGCTAAAGGATTAGAAAAGCTAAGCAGTATATTATATGAGTTGCAAGGTGATAACAATGAATAATATATATAAGTTATCAGATAAGTACAAAGAATTTATAAGACATAAATCTGAAGTGGATATATTAGAAGGTACTACTGCAGCAGGAAAGACTACTACAGGAATACTTAAGTTTATGTTAGAAGTTGCTAAGTCAAAGAAGAAGCAACATGTTATTGCAGCAAAGACTACAGGAGTTGCTGAAAAGAATATAATCAATAAAGAATATGGGGTTACAGATGTATTTGGTGATTTAGTAGTTTATAAAGGTAATGGAGACAAAGACAATAGGCTACCTCATATACAATATAAAACACCAAATGGACTTAAGATAATATATATTTTAGGTTATGATAACGCAGATAAATGGAAATTAGCATTAGGTTCGCAGTTTGGATGTGTACTTATTGATGAAGCAAATACTGCAAGTATTGAATTTATAAGAGAGATATGTACTAGAAATGATTATCTTATGCTTACATTAAATCCTGATGATCCAAACCTACCAGTATATAAAGAGTTTATAAATTGTGGTAGACCTCTAGAAAAATTTAAAAAAGATGTACCAAAGGAGATATTAGACCAATTAACCAGTGAAGAAAAGAATAACTGGATATATTGGTTTTTTTCATTTTACGATAATGCATCATTGAGTGAAGAAGATATAGAAAAAAAGAAGTTAAGTGCTCCAAAAGGCACAAAGTTATATAAGAATAAAATTCTTGGTCTAAGAGGAAGAGCAACAGGACTTATATTTAGTAATTTTGAGAGAAAACACCATGTTATTAGTAAAGCCAAAGCTAAAGAATACAAATTTAAGTATTATTCTGCAGGATTAGATACTTCATATAGTGCTAATAGTCCAGATACATTTGCAATAATATTTTTAGGAATAACAGATAAAGGTAAAGTGGTTATTTTAAATGAGGAAGTATATAATAATGCGAATTTAAGTATACCGTTAGCTCCAAGTGATATAGCACCTAGATTCTTTAAATTCTTAGAGAGAAATAGAGAAGAATGGGGACTTGCTAGAGATGTATTTGTAGATTGTGCAGACCAGGCAACTATAACAGAGTTAAAAAAGTATAAAAGAGCTAATCCTTGTGTTTATACAATAAATAACTCATACAAGAAAGTTAATATAATAGATAGAATACATTTACAACTAGGATGGCTTAATTATGAAAATGGTCCTGTATATTATGAAATTGTAGATACTTGTATTAATCACATAATGGAACATGAAGTTTACTCATGGAAAGAAGATAAATATGAGCCTGAAGATGCAAATGACCATACTATAAATGCATCTCAATATGCTTGGATACCTTTTAGACATCACATACATGACTATAAAGGAGAGTGAGAAAGTGGGGTGGTTTAAAAGTATGTTAACTAAAGTAGCAATTAAGTTTTTAAATGTTCAACCTGCTATGCAAGGCTCTATTACAATACAAGAAGCGTATACATATGAAGCTAATCTAATTAGGAACAAGCTTTGGTATAGAGGAGAGGCATACGAGTTAGAGCAATTTTTTAAAAATATAAGTAGTGATCCAGTTAACCAATCTAGGTTTTGGTGTGCCACACCGAGTGAGAATTTAAGTATAAGAAAAATTCACAGTGGACTACCTAGCATGTTAATAGATAAGTTGACTGATATAGTAGTTTCTGATATAGATCAAATTCAAGTTGAAGATAGTGAAACATTAAATTCTCTTTGGAAAGATATATCGGAAGATAATAAGTTCAATGAAATATTATTAGACTCTATACAGAAAGCTCTAGTAAGTGGTGATGGTGCATTTAAATTATCTATAGATACAGATATTAGTAAATACCCAATTATAGAATTCTTTGATGGTGATAGAGTTGAATATATACATAATAGGGGGAGATTAAGTGAAATACATTTTAAGACTAGCTATACAAAGAAAAGTAAGAAGTATACTTTGGTAGAAATGTATGGACTAGGATATATAAAATATAAGTTACTTGATGGTAGAGACAATGAGGTTTCACTAGATATATTAGATGAAACTAAAGAACTTGAAGATGTAGAATATAAAGATAAGTTTATTATGGCCATACCATTAATGTTTTTCAAGTCATCCAAATGGGAAGGCAGAGGAAAAAGTATTATAGATAATAAGAGTGATTCTTTTGATGCATTAGATGAAGTAATATCGCAGTGGATAGATGCAATAAGAGCAGGAAGAGTTCAAAGATATATTCCAGAAAATTTATTGCCAGTAGACCCGAACACAGGAAAGATATTAAAACCAAATCCTTTTGATAATAGTTTTATTGCTACTTCTTCAAATGCAGGTGAAGATGCTAAAAATCAAATTGATATGAAACAAGCTGATATAAAGTTTGAGGCATATGTAGAAAGTTATTCAAATGCAATAGATATGTGCTTACAAGGTATAATATCACCTTCTACATTAGGAATTGATTTGAAAAAGACAGATAATGCAGAAGCACAAAGAGAAAAAGAAAAGACTACTTTATATACTAGAAATAAAATGATAGACACTCTAACAGAAGTTATACCAGAACTAGTAAATATAATACTAAAAACTTATGATGTATTAAATAATAAGTCTGCAGGTGAATATGAAGTATCTATATCTTTTGGTGAATACTCTACACCAAGTTTTGATTCAGTGGTTGAAACTGTAGGAAAGGCTAAAACATTAGGTATAATGTCATTACAAAAATGTATTGATGAGTTATATGGAGATACAATGACAGAAGAAGAAAAGGCTCTTGAAATATCAAGAATAAAAGAAGAGTCAGGAATGTATACAACAGATGAACCTTCAACTGCAGGTGAGGATGAGGATAATTTAGATAATTTGGATGTAGATATAGATGAGTAGTAAGTATGATATCAGAGCTATATTTGAAAAAATGGAACTAGATCTTATATCCTCCATGCATAGAAATCTTAAATATCATGAAAGTGAAGAAGATAAAGAAGGGTTTCAGTGGGAACAATGGCAGAGAAGCAAGTTAAGAGCATTGAATAAATATAGGCAAGAAAATAAGTTAATAATGGATAATCGTATAGGTTCTATTGAAGAAGATGTAAATAGAGAATTAGAATCTAACTACAATAAAGGATTAAATAGAATATCTAATGTAATTAATAAATTAAAATCTTTATTTATTAAAAATAAATCTAAAAATAATGTCCAGGACTTTAAAAATCATACTAAAAAGATTAGTCCAAATGTAGTTAAGAACTTATCTATTGAATTTCCTGAAGATATATCTGAAAAAGGATATATTAATGAGCCTAAAGAAAATCAATTCTTTAGTATGAATGATAAGAAGTTAAAGGCATTACAGGAAAGTGTAAATAATGATATTAAAAAAGCAAATGCAACTGTATTAAGAAAAATGGATGATGTATATAGACAGACTATATATAAAACTCATGTATATTTGCAGTCAGGAGCAGTGTCTTTAAATCAAGCAATAGATATGGCCACAAAGGATTTCTTAAATATGGGGATAAATAGTATTACTTATAAAGATGGCAAGCATGTGAATATAGCATCATATGTTGAGATGTGTTTAAGAACTGCAAGCCATAGAGCAACATTATTAGGCGAAGGTAAAAAGAGAGATGAATATGGTATATATACTGTAGTTGTATCGGCTCATGCTAATACTTGCCCCATGTGTGCTGTATGGCAAGGTAAAGTTTTAATTGATGATGTATTTAGTAATCCAACTGAAGAGTATTTACAAGAGAACAAAGGAAAGTATAAATTGTTAAGTGAAGCAATAGATGCAGGTTTGCTCCATTGAATTAAAAGTTTGGGTGGAGCAAGTAAAAATAAACGTTGTGAACCTCATTACAAAGAGGGTGTGCTATTAAAATAGTGCTAACGGTGAAAGGTTGGAAACCCAATACCGTGCTAAGTATTGTTATATGTCTACATGCATGATATAATCCGTATAAGGAGATGATTTATATGGAAATTTGGAAAGATATTATATGTTATGAAGGTATTTATCAAGTAAGTAGTTTAGGAAGAGTTAAAAGAATTGCAAATTATAAAAATCAAAGTGGAAAAGAGTGGGCTAGTAATAAAATTTTAAAACCTGCAACTAAAAATAATGGATATATGTTTGTAGCGTTAAGCAAAGATGGCAAGGTATCACATAAGCATATACATAGATTAGTAGCAGAAGCTTTTATTCCTAATCCATTAAACAAATCTACTGTAAATCATAAAGATGGAAATAAGAGCAATAACAATGTAGATAATTTGGAATGGACTACACAATCAGAAAATAATATCCACTCTATAAAAGTATTAAAAAGAAATTCTAAAAATAAATCAGACTCAAGACCTGTATTACAATTTGATAAAAACGGAAACTTTATAAAAGAATATCCATCAATGAGAGAAGCACAAAGACAAACAGGAATAGATGCTATAGATAAAGTTTGTAATCATTATAAATATAGGAAAACTGCTGGTGGATATGTATGGGAGTACAAAGACAATTACAATAAAAGTGTAGAGACTATCGAAACCACATCTAATGATGGAAGGGAGTAGAGTAGGTTGGAGACGTACCAATCGAAGCGCAACGGATAAAAAAGACTAATTGAAGGCAATTGGTCTTTTTTTATTATGAGATAGTCCAATTAAAAGCCAAACTGCAGACATACATTAACAACTTACTTTCCAGATATAACTAATCTTCCTACTGTTCCAGATGAAAGAAAAGCTTTAGAAAGATATAAGGCAGAGCAGGAACAAAGAAGATTAGAAAGATATATAAGAAAATGGAAAAGAATTTCTATAGGTTCACAAGATGAAGCAAATATAGAATTTGCTAGTAATAAATTACTAGAGTATTCAAGTCAGTTAAAAACTCACTTAGAAAAACATCCTTATTTAAGACGAAACAGGCAAAAAGAAAAAATATATGGCATAAAGCAAACAGGTGGAAAGTATACCAAAGGTGATATTGAATGGATGCTAAGAAGAGAATCTGAGGCTGATACGTATTATGAAAAAGTAAGGTTAGATAATTCAGATATAGAAAAGATATCTAAAAACACAGGTTTTAGTATGAAAAAAATAGATACAATAAAAAATCATGTATTTAATAATAAACATATACGATTTGATGGTACATTAGGACTATTAGATGCAGACTACGATATGGCTGTAGCATGGCAAAGGTTAATAAATGGTAATTATGAAGATAGGGACATTTTACTACTAAAACATGAATATCTTGAAAGTGGATTAGAGAAAAGGTATAATTTAACTAATAAAGATGCTCATGATATAACAACTAAAAAGTATGATTGGTATGGGTATCTATTAAAAGAAAAAGGAGAGTTTGGCGAAGATGATTGTCTTAATGAAATTACTAGATAAAACTGATAATCATGTAATATATTCTTATGGATATGATGAGGATAATTTAGATGGAAAAATAAAAGTTAATTTTAATGATCCAAATAACTATGAAGTATTAAATGAATGTACAGATAAACGAGTGGGTAAACGAGGTACTTTAATAGCTGCATGTAGAATTATAAAAGCAATAAGCAATAATAATTTAAAAGATTTAATGAGTTTTGAGTCATAAAAGCACTTACTAATTAATTTGAATAGTAGGTGCTTTTATTATGTCCAAAATATGTTTATGGTTAAGGCTGTATATAAAAATATAAAGGAGGGCATGAAATGCTAATAGGTGATTTAGATAATGTTATCAAAATGAACCTGCAGTTACTTGCAGGAGAAGGTGATGAAGGGAATGAAGAAGATCCTGGTGATAATGGTTCAGATGGTGGCGGTGAAGAAGTTAAAACTTATACGCAAGAAGAACTAGATGCATTATTAAATGATGCTAAAAAGGATTTGCCAAGTGATGAAGAGCTTATAAGGTTTAAAGAATGGCAAGAAAATCAAAAGACAGAAGCTCAAAAGAAAGATGAAAAGTTAGAAGCTGAAACTAAAGCTAGAAAAGATGCAGAAGATAAAGTTAGTACACTAGAAGCAAAAGTATCATGCTTATCTAAAGGTGTATTAGCTGACTCTGTAGATGATGTAATAACACTAGCTAAAAGTATGACTAATGATACTTTAACTATAGATAAAGCAATAGATAAAGTATTAGAAAAATATCCAAGTTTCAAAACAAGTGGAACAGAAACACCAGGATTTAAAATTGGTGGTAGTGGAGACAAAGAAAAGCCACAAGATAATATAAAAGATGCCCTTGCTATGGCATTTGGAAATAAGTAATAAAAATTAAGGAGATGATTTAAAATGGCAGCATACAATTATGCAGAACAATTTATGAGAGAATTACAACAAAAATATTCAAGGGAATTAACTTCTTATGATTTAGAGAACTCTAATCCACAAGTTAAGTTTATAAATGCTCAAACTATAAAATTACCTACAATAACAGTTAGTGGGTATAAAGACCATAATAGAGGTACATTAGGATTTAATGCTGGAACAATGTCAAATGACTGGGAAGCTAAAAAATTAGCACATGATAGAGATATAGAATTCTTTATAGACCCAATGGATGTAGATGAAACTAATTTAGTTGTAGAAATAGCTAATGTTCACAATACTTTTGAAACTGAACAAGCAATTCCTGAAAAAGATAGTTATAGATATTCAAAATTATATGCAGAAGCTAAGACATATACATCAAATGGTGCTATTGTAGATAATACTTCTCTTACGACAGCAAATATTTTAGAGTGGTTTGATAACCAAATGTCTAAAATGGATGATGAAGGTGTTCCAAGTGAAGGTAGAATATTATATGTTACTCCTGCAATGAATAAGCTATTAAAGAATGCTGAAGGATTATCAAGAACAATAAGTGTAGATAAAAATACAGGAAATGTTGATAGAAATGTATATTCATTAGATGATGTAAATATAAAGGTTGTTCCAAGTTCTAGAATGAAAACAAAATATGAATTTTCTAATGGTTGTGTACCTGCAGGTGGAGCAAAACAAATAAACCTTATTTTAATACATCCTTCTTGCCAAGTCACAAGAAGTAAATATGCATACATAAAGATATTTACACCAGGACATGATTCAAGAACAGGAGATAACTATTTATATCAAAATAGAGCTTATGGAGATACTTTCTTAATAAAGAATAAAGCATGTGGTATAGCAATAAATGCTGAAGCAGAAGATTAAAATAGAGAGCGAGGATTGATTATGAAAGCAAGTAAAGATAATAAAGTATATACAATAGATACAACTCAAAAGGATTATTATATTGCACAAGGTTACGATATCTTAAATGATGAAGGCGATATAATAGAATATGGAGCTGGAAAGTCTGTATCATATAAAGAATATGAAGAATTAAAAATAAAGTATGAAGAATTAGAAAAAAATTATAATACTTTAGAAAAAGAAAATAAAAAGCTAAAAAAAGAAATGGAAGGCTCTAAGTAAGCCTTATTTTTATGTAAAAATATAAATAGGGGAGTTTAAATACTCCCTATTTTAAGAAGGTGATATTTTGGCTTATGTAGATTATAAATATTATAAAGATGAATTTAATGGAACTGTACTAGAGGAATATAATTCTAAACAAAGATTAGAAAGAGCAAGTGATCAAGTTGATTCATTAACTTTTAATAGAATAAGGGCAAAAGGATTTGATAACTTAACTGAATTTCAGAAAGATAGAATAAAAAAAGCAACATGCATACATGCAGAGTTTATTGAACAGTATGGAGATTATATAGATACACCTTTAAGTGGTTTCAGTGCAGGAAGTACATCTGTTAGTTTTAAAACAAATAAGGTTAATGGAATAACTACCACACAAGAAGTATTAAATTACCTTAATCAAACTGGGTTAACTTGTAGGAGAATATAATATGGGATTAAAATTACCTTTTCCAAAGTGGTTAGCTAATACACCTATAGAAGTGTGGTTTGAGGGAATTAATACAGATGGTGATTGTGAAGAAAATATAATCTTTAATGGGAAATGTATCTATACAGATAAATCTAAGCAAGTTCTTAATGCTGAAAGGCAATTAATTACTCTTAGTGGTAAAGTAGTTATAGAAGGTTCTATTTATGATGGAGCATTTCAAGGCTATGTAAATATAAATGGATTAAAGAAAAAGATTTATTCTATTGAAAGACCCTTGAACCCAGATGGTAGTATTTTTAGTACAGAGTTGAATTTAATATGAATGTAAAAGTTACTATAAAATTAGATAGTGAGAAATTAAATAATATTACTAAGGCTCATATAAAATCCTTGGAAATGGCTACAGAAGCTTTGAAGAGTGATATAGTCACATCAGCGGTTATTCCTAAAGATACAGGAGAACTTGAAAGAAGTTGTTTTATTAATCTTGAAAATATAAGTAATGGAATAACTAATATAAGTTTTGATACTCCTTATGCAAGAAGATTATATTGGCATCCAGAGTATAACTTTAGGACTGATAAAAATGTAAATGCACAAGGTAAGTGGATGGATGCTTATATAAATGGTGAGAAAGATGATTTTATAAAAAATGCCTACTCTAGGTTTTTAAAAATGAATTCAAAAGGAGTAATTAAGTAATGTTATTAAGTGATATAAGAGGCTATTTAAAATCTCAAATAGACTGCCCTCAATACTATTTAAATAAGATAGGTGGCAATCAAGAAAAGAGTATAACTATATATAATGTACCAGGACAACCACCTCATATAGCTATTGGTGGACTGGAAAACACAACTTATACTACTAAAAGTATAAGTTTTTTAATTCACTGGGGAAAAAACAGTGATGAAGCAGAGAAAAAAGCAATGGAAGTTTATAATTTATTCTTTGGCCAAGATAATTTTAATATAGGAAATAAAAAGGTTATTCAATGTAAAATGAGAAGTTCTGAAGCAATATTTTTAGGAACTGATTCAGAAGGCATTATTGAATATGTTATAGAGATGATAATTTATTATGAAAGGTAATGATAATATGAGTTTTACAGGAGTATATCCAGTATATAATTTAAAATTTAAAATAGGTGTTCAAGGAAGAACTAGTAATTCAGAGAGTATGAAGCCTATTGCAGAGCTAGAAACTTTTTCAATATCAATAGATGGAAAAATAGAAGAATGGAATGCAATGGATCAAGAAGGATGGGCAAGTGCTTTAATGACTGGAAAATCATTAAGTATATCTTTAAAGGGAAAAAGATGTGTTGGTGATGATGGAAATGACTATGTAGCTGGACTTGCTTGGAAAAATGGAAGAGATTGTGACTCTAAGTTAGAAATAGAGTTCCCTGAAGGTGCAAAATTAGAATTTAATTGTGTAATAAATGTAACAAATTTAGGTGGTGGGGATTCAGTGAATGTTGCTCCATTAGAGTTTGAAGCAAAAGCACATGGAAAACCTACATTTAAGCCAGCCTCTGTTCTAGAAAGTTAAAATGAATAAATATAGATAAAAAATAAATATAAGGAGATAAAATAATGTCAAGAGCATACGATATAGTTGAAAAATTAAAAAATGGAAGTAAAAAACCAACTGTTAAAATAGATGAAACACATATATATGAGATAAATACATCTAAGAATGTAGGGATATTCTTAAAGGGATTAACTGAAGATTCTAAAATGGATGACTTTGAAAAGATAGATAAAATAATAGAGGCAGGTATAGGTAAAGAGGCATTAGAATACATAGATAGCTTAGATTTACCTATCGCATCTTATGTAGTTATAGTAAATGTTATAATGGCTGCTATTAATGATGTATCTTTAGAAGAAATAGAAGAAATGGAAGTTGAAAGCACAAATAAAAATAATAATTTTCGTAAAAAGAAAAGAAGAAAATAAATGGTATGATTTATTTGAAGATTGGGAGTTAATCGAAGCAAGTTTTTTAACTCAATATGGCATAAGACTACGACTTGTAGATGATATGAGTTGGAATGAATTTTGTACTTTGTTAAGTGGTATTATGACTAAAACTCCACTTGGTCAAATAGTCAGCATAAGGGCAGAAGAAGATAAAGATATTCTTAATAACTTTACTGAAGATCAACACAAAATAAGAAATGAGTGGAGAAATAGAAATAATACAACAATAGAAATGACAGATGAAGAAAAGGCACAAAAAATAAAAGAATTTGAACAAATGATGGCTAGTATGTTCGGATAAAAGCACTTAGATATATCTAGGTGCTTTTATTATAGTCAAATACATTAAAGAAAGGAGTGAGAGTAATGAGTGATAGTGTAGGAAAAATAACCTTAGATTTAGAAGTTACAAGTGATATAGCAGGTCAAGTAAATAAAGTTAGTTCTGTTATTGCAAATACATTAAAATCAAATTTAAACACTTCTACAAATAAAGTATTTGATAACATGGATAAGACTATGAAGGGTTCACTTAATAAAGTTAATTCTAACATGAAAAACATGATGTCTAATGTAACAAATAATCTAAAAAATTCGCTTTCTAAGGCTTTATCTATGTTGAGTAATATAAAATTACCAACTGTTAAATTTAGTACCTTAGAAAGCCAAAATACAGGTTCAAATTATGCAAATAATAAAAAAGTTACTAGGGGACCACCAGTTAGTAGAGAAGCCCTTACAACAGATATAGATACAACATCAAGGATGTTAGATACAATAAATGCTAAAATAGAATCTCAACAAAATAAGTTAAAGGAACTTAGAGAAGCATATGATTTAGCATTAAATCCAAAAAGAAAGAATAAGATTAATGACCAAATACTAAAAACAGAAGAGTCAATTATTAGATTAACATCAAAGTCTGATAAGTTAGGATTTAAATTAAGTGATTTAGATGCTAAGTTAGCAGCTCTAGGAAAAGAGTCTTCTATAACTGGAAATAAGTTTAATAGATTAAATTCTTTATTTAGCAAATTAAATTCTAACTCAAATAAATCTAGTGGTTTATTTAATAGAATGAGTAATGGTTTAAAAAGTTTAACTAATGGATTAAATTCAGGTAGTAATAGTACAAGAAGTTTTAACAATGGAATTATTGGATCTATTGGTCAAATGGCCAAATGGATGATATTCTTTCCTATGATTGTAAATGGTATTTATGCTATGTCTAGCTCTTTATTTGCATCGTTAAATACCAATGCACAATTTGTTAATTCATTAAATCAAATAAAGACTAATTTAATGGTTGCATTTATGCCTATATATCAAGCCATATTACCTGCAATAAATGCACTAATGAGTGCCCTAGCAACTGTAACACAGTATATAGCATCATTTATTTCAGCATTATTCGGAAAAACATATAATCAAAGTTTTCAAGCAACTAAAGGTTTGATTAGTGCTAAAAATGCTATGGGAGCTTATGGTGGTGCTACTGAAAAAGCTGGAAATAGTGCTGAAAAAGCTGGTAAGAAAGCTAAAAAGGCATTAGGGGACTTAATGGGATTTGATGAAATTAACAAGTTAAATATGAATAAAGATGCAGATACAGGAAGCCCAGGCACTGGTGGAGGTGGTGGTGGAAGTGGTGCTCCAATGCTTACAACACCACAATTAAATACATCTGCTGTTGATGCAAAGATGCAGGAATTAGTTAATAAAATAAAAGCACTAATGTCTAAAATATTTGAACCATTTTCTAATGCATGGGATAAAGAGGGACAAAACACAATAAATAGTATCAAATATGCATTTAATCGCATATGGTCTTTAGTAAAATCCATTGGACGTAGTTTATTAGAAGTATGGACTAATGGCACTGGAGAGCAAATGCTTGTAACGATACTTCAAATATTACAAAATATATTTAATATAGTTGGAGATATTGCCAATGCATTTTCTATTGCATGGAATAAAAATGAAATAGGTACTAAGATTATACAAGGGTTAGCTAATACAATAAACAACCTATTGACTTTAATAAAGAAAATAGGAGATTCATTCAGAGAATCTTGGGAAATTATAGGTCTACCACTTGCAAATACATTAATGTCAGTAATTGATGCAACTATTGGTGTTTTAGAAAATTTATCTGAAAAACTTATTTATGTTTGGGACAATGGTGGAAGTCATTTATTCCAAGGATTTATAAAATTAGGAGCTAAGATCTTTGAACTAGCAGGATATATTTATACTAATTTTGTTACTCCGCTTGTAAATTGGTTTATAAACATAATGGCTCCTGCAATAGCACCATTAATGGATGCTGTTGGGAAACTATTTGATAAATTTAGTGAAATGATAGATTGGTTACTTAATGATGGTAAACCAGTCTTAGACATTATAATTACTACTGTAATGGGACTTGGAGGTACATTCCTTATCGTAAGTAAAGGAATATCTATATTTAACAAGCTTAAAGATATTGTACTTATAGCTAAGGGTGCATTTGATTTACTTAAAGGTTCTGCAGGTTTATTAAGTGCTGCTTTTACATTTTTGAAAAGTCCAATGGGACTAGTTTGTATAGCTATTTTTGCAATTATTAGTATAGGGATTTATCTTATTACACATTGGGATGAGTTAAAAGCAAAATGTATTGAGGTTTGGAATAAAATAAAAGAAAAATTTAATAGTTTCAAAGATTGGTTAGGCAATGTATTTGCAACAGACTGGTCTAAAAAGTTTGGAGGATTTGGTGATATCTTAAATGTTTTTTTAACAAATGTACGTAATATATTCAAGAGTGTAAAACAAATCTTTAAAGGTATAATAGATTTCATTGCAGGAACATTCACAGGAAACTGGAGGAGGGCTTGGAATGGAGTTAAGAATATATTTGGTGGTATTATGAGTGGTTTAAAGTCAGTTATAAGAGCACCACTTAATGGAGTTATATCCTTAGTTAATGCAGCTATAGGTGGATTAAACCGAATATCTGTAAGTATACCTGATTTTGTACCTGGTTTTGGAGGTAAAAAGTTTGGAATTAATATTCCCAAAATACCGTATCTTGCAAAAGGTGGTATTATTGATTCGCCTACATTAGCCATGGTTGGTGAAGCAGGAAAAGAAGCTGTAGTCCCTTTAGAAAATAATACTGGTGGTTTAGATATATTAGCAGAAAAATTACGTTCTAGAATGGAAGGAAGTGGCTCAAATAATAATCCTATAGGAGATTTAATAATACAAATAGGAAATGACACTCTTGTTAAAATACTATTAAGTGAACTAAAGAAAATTCAAAGACAAACTGGAGAAGCTGTAATAAAAGTTTAGTAAATTAGGTGATATTAATGTTAAAAATAAATAGTGTAAGTATATCAGTTCCTTCAGTATTTCAGGTAGATATTCAGGATATAGATGGTGAAAGTAATAGGAATGCTAGAGGGGAATTGTTAAGAGATAGAATTGCTGTAAAGCGAAAATTGAACTGTGAATGGCCACCATTGACAGCTGAAGAGTGTTCAACTTTATTGAATGCTGTATCAGGTGTCTTTTTTAATGTTCATTATCCTGATCCAATGACAGGACGATTTGAAACCAAAGCGATGTATGTTGGTGACAGATCTGTACCTGCTTTATACATTAAAGATGGTAAAGTCCTTTGGAAAGGCTTAAAAATGAATTTTATAGAAAAATAAGAAAACTAGAATAAATAGTGAGCTAAATACAGAAAAGGTAGGTAAATAATTATGAAATTAACAAATAGAAAAGTAGTAAATGATGCAAATTTTTTAGAGTCTTTAATACATAGACAATTCCCTGTAAAAGTTAGTTATGCTATATCCAAGAATGTGTCTAAATTAGAGCGTGAATTAAAAATATACAACTCGGAAAGACAGAAAATCATAAATAAATATTGCAAAAAAGATGAAGAGGGAAATTTAGTTATAGATGAAAATAACCAATATCATATTGAAGATGAAAATATAGATGTTTGTAATAAAGAATTAAATGAACTATTAGATATTGAAATAGAAGTAAACATACATAAGTTTAAGCTAGATGATTTAATGTATGGTAACTATGAGATGTCTCCTTCAGAAATGGCTTTAATAGACTATATGATAGAAGAATAGTTAATTTAGCTAATAAAGAAAGAAGGTGATATTAAAATGCAAAATGTAAGTTCAGAATATTTACTAGAAATAAAAAAGCCTTCTAGATCTTTTGAATGTAAAGTAACCATAAGAGATAATATATATACCAATGCTGATATAATTAATATAACTATAGAAGATGTTCAACCTTCAGATGGTTTTAGTATAGGGTCAGCAGTCTCAAAGTCATTAGAACTAACATTATCTACAAATAATACTATTTACAGTAACTCTATAGTTAAAGTTGAAATAGGTTTAAATGTAGGTTCGAAAATTGAATATGTATTAATGGGTTATTTCAATATAGATGATATTGAAAAGACTGATTACTCTATAAAACTTACATGTTTTGATAATATGATGAAGTTTGAAAAACCTTATTTTAGTAAATTAGGAAAAACTGCATCATTAAAAAATATAGTTAATGAATTATCTCAAATTACTGGAGTAGAATTTACAGGAAGCCTTCCTTCTTATAATTTAAATAAGTTGGAAGGCTTTACTTGTAGAGAAGTACTTGGTTTTATATCTAGTTTATGTGCTGGTAATGCATACATAACTAGAGATGGAAAATTTACTATAAATACACTTAAAACTATAGATTACTCAATAACAGATGAAAATTATATAGACTTAAAAACTGAAGAAAATATTTATAAGATAGGTGCAGTTACTTGCAAGATAAATGAAAAAGAGTTAACTAAAGGGACTTTAAGTAATTCTTCTATGGAAGTTACTTTTGAAAATCCTTGGGTTAATGATTCTATTCTTACAGATATATATAATAAGTTAAAAAGTATTGAGTATGTAGGATATTCGATGAAGTGGCAGGGCGATTTATCTCTAGATGTTGGAGATATCATATCTCTTACAGATCATAAAGGTGTAAAAAGAAATATTCCTATACTATCTCAAAAGTTCAACTATAATGGGGGACTTACATCTGAAATAGGTGCAAAGGGTGAAAGTAAAAATAAAAATGAATTTAATTCAACTGGTAATCTAAGTAACAAAGTTAATAGAGTTGTAACTGAGTTGTTAATTGTAAATGAAGCATTAATTAACAAGGCTGATATAGAAGAACTTAAAGCAGTTAATGCTACGATTGATAATTTACTTGCAGAAAATGTTACTATAACAGGCAAATTAACAGCTATCGAAGGAGAGTTTGGAACATTAAAAGCTAATGTAGGAGTTATAGATAAACTTACAGTAACCCACACTGCACAAATAAATGAACTTGAAGCAAATAAAGCAAGTATAACTCAACTAGAAGCTGTATATGCTAAAATAGGCACAGTAGAAGCTGAAGTTGGTAAAATTCAAACACTTGTAAATGGGAATTTATCCAGTGAAAATATTCAAGCTGGAGGAATAACATCAGATAAGTTAACAATAGCAAATGGATTTATCACTAATGCCATGATAGCAAATTTAGATGTTTCTAAGATTAATGCAGGAGATATTTCTACCAACAAATTTAGAATTAAATCTGATGATGGTGGAATAGAGATTGTTGGCGCAACACAACAATTCAAGGATAAAAACAATAAAGTCAGAGTTCAGATAGGGAGAGATAAAAATAATAATTTTACTTTTTCTTTATTTGATGAAACTGGGACAGGTGTATTGATAGATTATACAGGAATTAAAGAAGGTGCTATAGCTGACGATTTAATTGTAAGTGATATGATAGCAAGTGATGCTGTTGGTGAAAAACAAATAAATTATAGTAGCTTTATAACTGGATTTAATAAAGACACAAATACAAATACAATTAAATCAACTAAGATTATGTTAAATAATCAGAATCAAACTTTAGATGTTGCATTTAATCAATTAAAAACACAAGCAGATGATACTAAATCTTTAACAGAGAGCAATTCAACTACTATAGGAGTAATGCAAGGTCAAATAACTACAGCTATTAACAATACTCAAATAGTTAGAGATGGTCAGACTATATTATTAAAAGATGATTACAATAGAACCGTTCAGACTGTAAACTCTATGAATAGCACTATTGGAAGTCATACGACTAAAATAAATGAGCATACAGGAAAAATCACAGGTGTTGAAACTAGAGTAAATACAGTAGAGAGAGACTTAGATGGTATAACTGCGAGAGTATCTAGTACTGAAAAAAATGTGACTACAGTTACTAATACAGCCAATGCTGCTAATTCAAATGCTACAAATGCATTAAATAAAGCAAACAGTGCTAATACATTAGCAGATAGTAAAGCAAAAGTGTTTACATCACAACCTACAGTTCCATACAAAGTAGGGGACTTATGGGTGCAAGGAACAACTGGTGATGTTATGAAATGTAAGACTGCTAGAACAACTGGTTCTTACACTGCATCTGACTGGGAAAAAGCATCTAAGTATACTGATGATACAAAAGCAAATGCAGTAGATGGTAAAGTTACAACACTAGAAGGTATAGTAAGTGCAACTACTTCAAAAGTAGCAGAAATAACAACTAACCTAGAAGGTATTACACAAAGAGTTTCTACAGTAGAGAATAAGCAAACTACAGTAGATGGGAAAGTTACTAGCCTACAAACTAGAATGCAAAGTGCAGAACAAAAATTAACTAAAGAAGGGCTAACGACAATAATAAGTAATCATTATACAAATTCAAATGATGTTAATGAAATTGTAACTTCTAAAGGTTATCAAACACACTCTCAAGTACAACAGATAGTAGATAAGTTGCAAATTAAGTTTACCGAAAGTGGTGGATACAACAAGCTATATAATAGTGCATTTGCTAATGGATTAGCTAATTGGAAAATAAGAGGTACTCCAACAGAAACAACTATAATTAAAGATGAAACTGTTGAAGGTAGAAAATATTTGAAACTTAATACAGATTCGAATGGACAAGGTTTATGCCAAACTGTTAAGGTACAAGCAGGGAAAAAGTATACATTTAGTGCAAAAGTAACGCGTGAAACTGGCACTATTGTAGGGTTAGAAATATACCATAATGGTAAATGGTATAATAAAAAGACAAACGATACTGAAGCATATAAAAATAGTATAATAAGCATTACTGTAACAGCTGAAATAACTGGGGATATGGAAGTTAGAATAGGCAGAGGTGGTTTTGGTACGAATGGCATATCTCGATGGTATTGGACTATGTTTACTGAAGGTGAACTAGTTGTACCTTGGAGCCCACATCCTTCAGAAGTCTATGATGGGATTACAACTATTGACAAAGATGGAATAACAGTAACATCAAGTAATGTAAAATCAAAAACTACAATAAGTGCTAATGGATTTAAGATAATAAAAACTGATACCAATGAAGAAGTATTTAAGGTAAATAGTAGTGGAAGATTAGAGCTATATGGAATATTTAGAACTCGTAATGGAGATCGCAAATCAGGATACTTTGGAGAAAATCAAATTACATTCTATAATTGGTGGAATGATACAAATGAAGCAATAGCTTACTTTTACGGAGGTAAAACAAGTGATGGTAAGCGTTCTGCTGACATAGTAGGTAGAGATGTATTTTCTCTTGGTGTTGGTCAACCTAGTTCAGGAACCAAAGTATTAGAAGGATCTTCATCGACTTTAAATATATATAAAAATACTAATTTTAATAATTATAAGTTAAAAGAAGTTAACAGTATAAATGAAGATATTGCTAAAAGTACTTTCATAGAAAAAATTGTCATTCGTTCTAATCAAGTCAATACTAATCATGATGGTGGGAATCTAAATTTAAATTATTGGCGTGGTTATAATGCTCCAACAAGTGTTGTGACTAAGGTTTGCAATGGTAATAATGATGGGTCAAGAGGTACTTTGCATTGCCAAGATTTCAAAGCATATGGAACTAAAAATGCTTGTGTACAGGCTTCAGTTGGCTATGTAGATATAAATGCTTATGAAACTTGTGATTACTACTTTGGAGATATAGGTGAAACTATATTAGATAGTGAAGGGTATAGCTATGTATATATAGATTCTTTATTCTCTGAAACTGTAAATACACAAAGAAAATATCAAGTATTTTTAAGTGTTTATGGAGAAGGAATAGCAAATGTAATAGAAAGATATCCAACTCATTTTATTATAAAAGGCACTCCAGGAATAGAAATAGGATATGAGATAAAAGCAAAGCGTAAAGGTTATGAAGACTATAGGTTAGAAAGAGAAGTGAATAGTTGGATGAAAGGACGAGAGCATGGACTTGATATTGATTACACTAGAGAGAAAGAAAATTTTAATAACAGTATAGTCAATAAAATAGAAGATAGCATAGATTTAGATAATACTCAACTGGTTGAGTTTGTTGATAGGAGTACAGCTGAGTTTGTTGAGAATAAAGATTTAATGGAAATTATAGAGGAGGATTTGAATTATGAAAGTATTAACTAGTTTTAGTGTAATAAAAATGAGTGAAGGATTAAGAATATCTTATACTTACACAGAGATAGATGAGATAACAGGAATTACAAAAAATAATAATGTTCAAGAAAGTAGATTTATTGTTCAAGACGAGCTAAAAAATAGCTCGAACCATATAATGGCTTATATTGAAAATAACTTTTTAAAATAATTAAAGGAAAGGATTAATTTATGCCAGAAAAAGAGGATGCAATCCAAGAGGTTAGAGAAAAGCTAGTTCGGATTGAAGTATTATTAGAAAATATAAATACAAATAATAATCTAAAGACTGAATTAATAGAAGAAAAAATAAAAGTAGCAAATAACAGAATAACAGATTTAGAAAATTCAAATACGTGGATATGGCGAGCAATAGCTGGAGCTTTGATAAGTTCGGTTATTGCTTTTTTATTGAAATAAAAAATTAGGAGGTAAAGATAATGGATTTAAACTTTTTAACTAATTATTTAGTTGTGTTGGTAGTAGGGATATGTGTATGTGTAGGATATGTTGTTAAGACAAGTTTTCCTTCAATAGATAATAAGCATATCCCATTGATAATGGCTATATTGGGTGTAATATTAAATATTTGGTTAAATAAATGGAATATAAATCCTGAAATACTTTTAGGTGGATTATTTAGTGGTTTATCAAGTACAGGTTTACATCAAATATTTAAAAATTTAATACAAAATAAGTAACTTAATTTATTAAAGTAACTTTGCTTAGATCATGCATAGTCACTTTTATTTTATAAAATATAGAAAAGGAAGGTAAATAAAATGGAAAAAATATTTGGAATTGATGTTAGCTATCATAATGGAACTATTAACTGGAGTAAAGTAAAATCTGAAGGTGTAAAATTTGCAATATTAAGAGCTGGAAGAACTAGTTTATCTTCTAGTAAAACAATGGCAAAGGATATTAAGTTTGAAGAATATTATAAACAGGCAAAAGCTATAGGAATGCCTATAGGAGCTTATTACTATAGTAGATGTGCTACTGTTGCAGAAGGTAAAGTAGAGGGTAAATTTATAGTAAACCTTCTTAGATGTAAGAAATTTGAATATCCAGTTTTTTTAGATGTAGAAGATACAGAAGTATTAAAGAAAACCTCAAAAAGACAGCTAACAGATGCAGTAAAAGCTATGGCCAAGGTTGTAGAGGATGCAGGATACTATGTTGCAATTTATTCAGGCAAATATATATTAAGAGATCATCTTATTGAAAGTGAACTTTCTAAGTATGATAAATGGATAGCTCATTATGCAAAAGAATGTGGTTACAAAGAAAAAGATCTAATGATGTGGCAGTTTGGAGGAGAGACAAATCTGCTTAGAAATAAAAAAATAAATGGAATACCTTATGCAAGTACTGACCAAAACTATTGTTATGTAGATTATCCATCTCTTATAAAATCAAAAGGATTAAATGGATTTAATAAACCAGCAACTAGTGAGTATATAACAAATAAAGTTCCTTATTATGTAATTACAAAAGGAAAGCTTAATATAAGAAAGTCACCAACAACTGAAGCTGATATATTACATACAGCTCCAAAGGGTGTGAGGTATAAAATTACTAAAGTATCTAAAAATGGAAAATGGGGGTATGCTCCATATCGTAAAGGATGGTTATCTTTAAATAAAAAATACGTATTTGTAGAAAAATAATAAATAATTTAAATTCATCTGATTAAAAGTATAAGAAAAAGTGCTAGGGGGATGAGTTTTATCCTAGCACTTTTTAATTAATTATTTGGGTAACAAATACCCTGGGAAATACATATTTTTGAAATAAGGGCCTAAATAAAAAATACAGTTTTTGTAATTTGATATTTAGACTGAGTAGCCAATATATATATAATACTATCTAGTAAATACATGTCTATTAAAATTAAGAAAAATTAAGAAGAAAAGAAAAAACATAAACTGTGTAGAATCTAAAGTAAACTTGATAACAACAATTGTATCTCTAATTTCTAATTTTATATAATTTTCCCTGAAAACCTCTTTAATTAAATTTTTCATTTTTTCTCTTCTTCTAAATATAACATTTCTTTAAAAAGAAAATATAAAAAATAAGTTATTTAATTAAGTATAGTGTGGTTTTGAAACTTAAATTAGGGATTTTGGTTTACAGGGATATTAACCACTTTATTGGGGTTAAACAAGAACTATTTTTAAACTTAATAAGTAGATGTCAAGTTT